>JAGGVR010000105.1 GCA_021157925.1 Staphylothermus sp.
AACATAGACTTCGAAATACTCTGGCTCATGGAGAGCTGGGTGATAAGGACCAATAGGGACCGCGGTATATTCTTCTTCTAAAGTGTTCTTATCAATAACATAGTCTGTAGATCCATGAATAACCTTATCAACCATATCCTTAACCGGGTATTTGTCATTATAGTCAAAATCCTTTCTTAAAGGATAAATATTACTAGGCCAATCATACGGCAATATTAATCTATAAGGCCTAGGATGTCCAGCAAATTTAACTCCAATCATATCCATAACTTCTCTTTCAGCCCAATCAGCACCTGGTATTATAGGTGTAATTGACTTAACAAATGGGTGTGATGGAGAAGCTTCCAGCCTAACTAGGAAATATTGGCTCATTTTATCAGAGACGAAGACGTGGTAGACTGCAAAACTTCCATTCAAAGGTCTCTCATCAACTCCTATTGATGTTGAGTAATATGCTTCCAATTCATCTATGAGGAATCTACAAAGTTCATATAGTTTATTTTTGAAAACATCAATTATGAATGCATTATGAGTAGCTTTTCTAACAATACCGAATTCTCTAAGTTTCTCCAATACGTTATTTTCAGATGCCAATGACTGCTGCAATAAGCAGAACACCTCCTATTAATGTTGTTTTCTTCAAGAAGGAAAGAGCCTGATCTATACGGAATCTACCCATAAGGGCTTCGACGATTCCAAAAAACATGGATACTAGAATTAAACAAATTGGATACAACCATATCCTTATCAATATTGTTTGAGGGATGAATATGTCGAGAAATATTGAGATATAGATTAATCTCCTAATATAATGAGAGTAATAGAATAAGCCTAATTCCTTCCCAGTGTATTCTAGAACAGAACCGCCACTTAATTCTGGTTCTGCCTCTCCGAGTTCAAAGGGTAATCTTTGGTTCGCAATATATGATATTATCCCGAGTAAAATCAATGCAAGTATCAAAGTGGCTTTGACAGGGGGGACTGCTGGAAATATATTATTGGTTAATAAGCTATTAGTTGAGAGAATAATTATTCCTAATATTTCAGCTATAGTTAGTTCTTCAAATATAGATAGAGAGATCTCTCTATTAGAACCAACTATTGAATATGGATTTGTACTAGAAATACTTCCAAGCAATAGGAATATTCTTGACGAGGCTAATAGGTAAATTACTAAAATGATATCTCCAATAAAACTCAGAGGACTATAGAAAAGTAGTGGTATTAATAATAGTATTGCTGATAGATATGAAAAGTATAGAAGCGGGCCCAGTTTGTAAAGCGCGGCTGGTCTTCCAGTTATTCCAGATGGTTTTCTGAACATTTTTACTAGATCATACCATGTTTGAAAGATAGAGGGTCCCCTCCTATTTTGGATTCTGGCCTTTACTTTTCGCTCAATACCATCTATTAATGGTGCCATGATTAGTGCGAAACACATATTTGCTATTAGGTAAACTACTTCATTCATCATGGCTGAACCCATCTTAGCAGAGTAACTATTATGATTAGAATGAATATTGTTAATGTAAACATACACGAGGGATCTTCGCTTTTCGGACATATAGATAAGAGTATTTTCTGAGTTATTCGTGGTATTCTAACCACAAATAGATTGTAGAGCTTGCTGGATGAATCATAGAATTCATTGAAGTTTTCTCTAAATTCTTTAAAGTACGAGTGTGCAGGATAATGGATTAAGCGTTTATCTATTCTTGATCCACAAGTCCATACATCATATTCTATTCTATTTGGAAAACTCATCAAGATTACTAAGATTAGTAATGGAATAGTTACGGCTAATAATAGTATGAGTGGATAGAGCATTGAAATCTCAGCATACTTTATAAAACCTATACCTACACGTATGGTGTTTTTGAGAACATTTTCAAATGACCCGATCCTAGATATAGCAGGTAATATAATTTTATATGGTATAATTGGTAGCAGTCCGAAAACTATGCATAGAAGCACTAAGAATAATTGGGGTATTATCATGGTTAAGGGAGCTTCTTTAATGTTTTCATTTATTTTTATCCTACGCGTTGATCTCGTGAATACTGTTGTATAGTACTTAATAAACATACCCGCGGTGACACTACTTGCAAATAAAGCAAATACACCATATATAAGTGGGAGACCACCGGCTGAGAAGAATGAGCAGTATAGACTCCATTTACTCATAAATCCGTTTAGAGGCGGGATACCCATAATTGCTAATGAGGCTATTAATGCAGCAATCGAAGTATATGGCATGGATTTTGCTAAGCCACCGAGTTTATTCATGTCTCTCGAACCAGTGGAATATATAACTGATCCAGCTGTTAGGAATAGAGCTGACTTATACAATGCGTGATTAATTAAATGATAAAGCGTGCCGAATAATGCTATTAGGGATAACACGTATAGTTTCTCTGAATACAGGATAATGGAAGTCCCTAATCCTAGGATAATATATCCGATCTGTTCAATACTACTATATGCTAAGAGTCTCTTTGTATCAGCTTGTATTAATCCATAGAGAGCTCCAACAATAATAGTTACTACACCAACAGTGGAAACAATTACTCCCCATAAAATGCTCGGAGATGAAAACATGTAAAATAATCTAATCATCATATATACTGGGATCTTAATCATAACACCACTCAGAAGAGCTGAAACATGGCTCGGGGCTTCGGGATGGGCATCTGGCAACCAGCCATGGAATGGTGTTATAGCTGATTTAATAGCTAAACCTATGAAAAAGAATAAGATCGCTAAGAATCCTAGAGGATGTAATGAATCGATCTTGATGCTTAAATATGATGTATCATAGTTGTTAAAAAGCAGTATTATGATAAGCGTGCCGACGATCAGGAATTCTGAGCCAATTTTTGTAATTGTAAAGTACTTGTACCCAGCCCATAAAGCTTTTCTCTTTTCTTTTTCAAAAGATACTAGGAATTGAGAGGATAGTGTCATTAGTTCCCAGAAAACAATAAACCAGAAAAGATCAGAAACTATTACAGCCATATACATTGAGAGAAGAAATAGGGAATAATTAAGGGAATAGAACCCTAAGTGCTCCGTAGAGTATCGATCCATATATTTATAGCTATAAATAGATGCTAGGAAACCGATCAGCCCGATCACGAAGACAAATAGACCTGATAAATTATCAATATATATACTAAAAATCGCAAAATTCCCTGATACTACGGGCGAAAAACTACTTAAAACACACGTATAGCTATAAGTAGTAGAATATATGAGTACATTAATTGATAGTATTAGCATAAAAACACACGCTATAAATGCGAGAATAGATGATATTTTAACAGCTAATCTTCCCTTAATGAAGAAAGTAGTCAAAATAGACAGTAAGAGAATGAATATGGGATAAAAAAATATTTGAGTAATAATAGGGAGCACTTGTTCAGCACCCTTTATTTTTCCTAAAGAAGATCTTGTGTTTTAGGAAGTCTACTTTAACTATAACATACTGATCTGTTGGTAGCTCTAGTTTCTCACCTTTTATATTATATAGTATTAGTTTATTGTCTTGAAATTCAAGTAACGCTACATCATCAAGTAATTGTTTTTCCTCATTACCTATTATTTCAACAGCTTTCGACTCGCACATACACGATCACCCGAGTTCCAGGTTTTAGGACTTTTTAATTCTAAGGATCTTCTCGTATAGGGATTGGACATCTTTAAAAACTCTAGAGTTAGGATTAAGCTTATCTAATCCTTTGCCAAGCATTTCTAGCTTCACAATCTCGGGATCGTATCTTACTATATGGTATTCAACTCCCTCTCCGCCAAAAACTCTCTTGACAGCTTGAGCTGCTGTTATTTCGTCAACTACTTTGTTGAGTACGAGAATATTGTTTTCCACTCCTAGCTCATTAGCCATTTTTATGAGTTTTCTAGCTATTGCTAATGATTTAATAGTGGGTTCTGACACTGTTATGTTTAAGTCAAATTTTTCGGCAAGTCCTCTACCAAATACTTCTGCGCCGGCTTCAGCATCCACTATAATTATTTCCCGGCTACTAGTCATTACATGTATTAGGAACGCTTTTGCTAACGCTATTGCTGGGCATAAGCATCCTTCCTTACTCGCATCAATACTACCGACTACTACGAGTTTTAGGTTATCATTGATCTTGATCCCATACTTATCAGCTATGTCATCAACTTTAGGTGTTAGAGAGAAGAGTATTCCCCATCCCTCGCCTGGTCTAGCACCTGTTCTTTCCTCTGCTAATTCATCGTTTTTTGCGAGAGGAATAATTTTTTCAGCTTCTTCCATTGGTATTCCTAGGCTCTGAGCTAGATTGGGTACAGAGTCGGTATCAAGTGCTAAGACATTGTAACTGTTTTTAGAAAAAATGATTGAGAGTAAAGCGGATATTGTTGTCTTACCTACGCCTCCCTTACCAGAGACAAGTATTTTCATTACTCCTCACTATTCTTCCTATCCTTTACTATTATGGTAATACACCTGTATTACATTGCTCTACCGCTAGACTGGCCATCCAAGCCTTCTTCTCTTCTCCTTGATCACCTCGATTATGGTCTCAGCCGCTTTTATCGGATCGGGTTCTACGTAGAACTTTCCTCCAACAACGTCTTCTACGTCTTCAGTCAATAGCTTTGTTACCTTCTTGCTTCCAAGTACTGGTGGTATTGTTCCAAGGTGTGTGAATACTCCAGATGCTATGAAGTATGTTCCGATGCTGACTGCTTTCTCACTCATCCATTCAGGAGCTGATCCAGCTGCTGGTAGGTCTGGTATATCTACTCCAAGTGCTTCTGCCAATGCTTTTAAAGCAATTAGTATTCTTGAGCAATCTACACAGCTACCCATATGGAGACATGGCGGTATGTTTAGTGCTTTACAGATCTTTCTTAGTCCTGGGCCTGCTTGTTCAGCGGCTTCTGGTGATAATAAGCCGTGTATTCCAGCAGCTATTGCCCAGCAACCCGTACCTACAACTAGTATGTCATTCTCTATTAGCTTCTTAGCAAGTGTTACGTGGCTATAGTTGTGTTTTACTTTGGGATTGACACATCCAACAATTCCTACGATGCCCTTAATGGTGCCTTCTTTTAATGCATTGATTAATGGGTCTAGGCTTCCACCAAGTGCTTCTAAGATTGCTTCAACACTGAAGCCTGCAACGATCTCCATTTTGTGCTTAGGTATGTGTACTCTTGCTTTACTCCTATTGGGGAAGTTCTCTATTGCGATCCTGACTATTTTCTCCGCAATCTCGTCTGCATGTTCGGGCTCGAACTCTATATGTATTGCACCGGGTATCTTCATCTTTGGTTCGGTTGTTATTACTTTTGTGTGATAACAGCCAGCTACATCTGCAATTGCAGGCATTACACATTGGTAATCAACAATGATAGCCTCAACGGCTCCAGTTATTATTGCTAGTTCTTGCATCAACATGTTACCTGCAATTGGTACTCCAAGCCTCATTAATACTTCGTTTCCAGTACAGCACATTCCAGCAACGTTTACTCCCTTGGCTCCGAATTTCTTAGCATATTCCTGCATATCCTCTCTCATAGCAGCCTCAACGATCTTCATGGATAGAACAGGGTTGTGTCCATGTACAATGATGTTCACCATATCTTCTTTGAGAACACCAAGATTCATAACTGATCTTACTGGCTTAGGTGTTCCAAATAATATATCACTTAACAATGTAGCCATCATTGAGCCGCTCCAACCATCTGCGAGAGCTGTTCTAACACCATGCAATAATAAGCTCACAGGATCAGCATCTACGCCTATATGTGTTCTATGCATACACTCACATATTTCTCTATCAATATTTCTTGGAACGACTCCAGCTTTAGCCCATACTTTCAGCCTTTTCTCGGGAGCTAGTGCTTTTACCAGTGCTAATGGTTCTTCATCCTGTTTACCGAATTCTCTTTCAAGAATCTCTACGACATCCTTAGCAATATCATTTACATTCCTATTCTCCGTAGGCACTCCTAAAAGACTAGCCAACCATACAAGTTTATCAATATCTGTGATCTTATATGCTTTGGCTTTCCCTTCAGCAACCATCTTGACTACTTTAAAAATATCCCTTGCATGATCGCTGTGCGCGGCTGCACCAGCCGCGATCATTCTCAAGAGATTCCTAGCTACAATTGTATCAGCAGTAGCTCCACAAACACCTCTTGTGGGTCCATAGCCGAATGGATCTATTCTGCATGGTCCCATGTTACAGTTTCTACAACAAACACCAAGTAATCCAAAACCACACTGTGGTTGTTGCTCCAAGTATCTGTGCCAAGCTGTCTTAATACCTTCTTCTTCAGCCTTTTCTATGAGTTCGGCTACACCAGGGGTTATGGAGACTTGTTTTGAGGGAACTTTTCTTTTAAGATAATCCCATCGAGAAGACATGCGGGGGTTCACCTCCAGGATACGGGGGAGTATTTAGATTTAATATCTAAAGGCTTAGGGACCTCTTCAATGGGTATTATAGGCTTATACATAACTATTCCAGGCATTGGACGCCCACTGATCATTTCCTTAGCTTTTTCAGCAGCTAGTTCTTCCAGGAATTCTTCGAGTCTACCATACCTTAAAGCTCCAGTTGGGCAAGCCTCGACACATGCTGGTAGCTTTCCAGCTCTGATCCTGTCTATGCAGAAATCGCATTTGACTATGGTTTTAGTATCGGGATTGTATCTTGGATGACCGAAGGGGCATGCAAGTACACACATTAGGCAACCAATACATTTGTTAGGATCTAATATGACGAATCCCTCCGGTGATCGATATAATGCTTTTGTTGGACAAACATTCATACATGGAGCATCTTTACAGTGCTGACACCTCATAGGAGCATATAGTAGATTATCAATTGTTACGACCCTAATTCTCGGCTTCGGTAAAGGCTTCTCGAAAACAGCACCGAATAAATTCTTTGATACCGAATGCTCTACTGCACAAGCAATTTCGCATGCCTTACAGCCCATGCACTTCACAGGATCAATGAAGATAACGTATTCTTCGCTCTTAGAAGTAGTTGCTGATGCCAATACGGTTATCACCTCTGAATAATTAATAGACTTAGTATTTATACTAGAGAATCGTGTTCAGAAAAATGAAAACGACAAAATAGAACCGAGTTCAAAATAATGAGAATCTAGATCATGAAATTAACATAATTTTCTTCAAAAAGTTTTTTCGAAATATACTCTCTTAACTCCTTATATTTTTCAACGATCCTCAATGCTTCTGGCGTTAAGATAGTAAATCCCTTCTTATATCCACCCTTATGGGAATCAAGAAGCTTGTATCCAAGCTTCTTCTCTAAACGCCTGATCTTATAAATATATGTTGAAGGATTATATCCCAAAACCTGGCATGCTTGTCTAAAGGATCTCACATGTAATAGTACTTCTAGAAGGTCAAGTACATCCTTTGGGATGATGACATTGTCCTTAAGTATAAATGATATATTAATGTATGGGACCATCTCTGATAATTGTGCTTTAAATTTACATTTAGAGAACATTATTGATCTAAGATTTTCTATACTAGCTTCTTCAACGTATTCATTAATAATGTTTAGTGTTAATGGGCACTTAGACACTCTACCTGCTGGATCAATGAAGAGTTTACGACAATTCTCTGTCAAGGGTTTTTTCAGTAAAGTAAGGACTCGATCCTCTATGAACGCTGTATATGCTCTATAACCAATAAAGTATCCGTGAGGTAAGGATACCTCGTATCCACGTTTTCTAATATAATCGACTATGTTTGGCGAGTAAATATTCATATATGGTGGTTCGCCAACTCTTAATTTTACATTATATTTTTCCAGGATACAAAGCATTGATAAGATATTTTCCAGTAGGCCTTCAAGCGATCTCACTGTGAGATATATAGAGATATTTTCTATTCCCTGGCTAATTAGAGTTTTTATCATCTTCTCCTTAACAATTAGTTGTTGACGATTTGATGACATAAATATTAGTTCATCTATGTTTTTCAAGATATTCTTATTTATGGGCTTAACTGATTTAAGTGGAGACAATAAGTATATCTTCTTGCTAATATTCTCGACTTTATTCACGAGATACTCTAACCGGGGATGTAAGAAGGGATTCGGGCAAAGAAATACCACTTCGTCGAAAAAGAAGTCTTTCAGATTCTCGATGAATTTATCGAAAAGCTTATAGGATAGAATGATTTTCTCCTTGGATTCAGGTATGCGTAAGGGGCAACCAAAACATTCACCATCACAACTCGATGTTGCTCTTATTAATAAGGTATTCCAAGGCATTTTCTAAACCAATGCATTGTTATTATTCGAAATAGGATTCGAATCCACAGAAATGATATCCAAGCCCCCAACAGTATTTCTCTATTGTGGTGTTTTTGCCATAGAGTTTTTCAAGAACGCCTTCTATTACGCCTGCTTCAAAATCACATAATGCTATACCGATATAAGATGTACCATAACAACTCATGCATTCATAGAGATTTATTTTCATTGTATTAAATGATTCACTAACTATGTCTAGTAATCCTATTTTTTGTTTAAGAAATATCTTTGGCAAATCCTCTATAGATTTCACAGCGCCTTTTTCTACAAGACTATATCCAAGGTCTTTCCCAGAGGCTTTCATTAGTATCTTCATTAATGATATACTATAATTCATTATTCCTCGAATAATCATTCTATATGTTCGTATATAGGTTTTATCTATAGGGTTGAGTGAGCTAAAAGTTGGTCTATGCACTGTTATTGGATATATTCCTTCCCTAATTCTATATATTCCATTATATACTTTTTTCCGAAAATTAGCCCGCTTTATATTCTTTTCTTTATAGTATATATTTCTCCAAAACTCGATCCTTTTTCTAAGAAAATCTTCGTCAAACAATGTTTCTTGTTCTTCTTTAACCAATAGTATATTTTTAGCCTGATCAAACTTGATCAATCTAATGCACCAAGGATAATGTACTGAATAATGTTTATCTCATTTTTCAACTATATTTGTCGCGTTTATTAGCTTTACTTACTGTACGGAAATTTTATAGTGTCTTGGTGATTAAGCATAAAATATATTTTTGAACTAGAGATATTGCAGGGTGGGATAAATGTGTAGATATGTATGTACATTACTGTTAATCCTAATAGTGGCATCAGCATTTATTCCAATAACATTCTCAGCACAAACTTCACCACTAAAAACTCTCCCTATCTCTGCCGTGAAGATACATGGCTACGATAAACTCGTTCTTCCCACAACAAGTATATATCATAGAAGCTTTGATAGAGAAGAAGGCGTAAGCGTTGTAGATACTAGCGGTTATTGGAGTTGGCAAGACTATCCATTCCCTGTACCGAGTACAAAGCCAGTAGAGGTAAAGGTGATTGTGAATGGTGAGTTTGCTGAATGGAAGCCTAAAGTAGTATCAGTTGTTATACCGGATGGTGAATGGAGCAAGATTCTCCTAAGAGTCGATGGCAGACTCTACGATCCCGTATATCATAGGCCTGTTCAATATGATAGAGTATTATGGATATATGCTAACAATGTACCAATATTTTGGGGGAGTACTCCACAAAGGTATAACTGGACAGTAACAGCAGATGTTACACTATTCTACTCATTATTTAAGGGGAACGTAACATTCGAGATATGGTTACCAAACGTCATAGCACCCAGTATAGGTGTTACAGGTAGATTCCTACTAAACGTTACACTCTTACTATACCCCGGTGAAAAACCAGCTAATTTACCAGATACAATTATTCCACTTTGGAAGAGAGAAGCGTTCAACAAAAACGTACCTAGTAAAACATTTGAATTAAATGTATCGCAAAACGTGACAAGAGCAGTATTATTACTCTACACTAAAGGGAATGGATACGATGAGTTCTGGTACTACTACGGAGATATAGTGAGAGAATTAAAAATATACTCCGATGATAAATTATTAGCACTCGTTCATCCAATGCATACAATATACACTGGTGGATTCTCACCATACCTCTGGAGACCTCTACCATCCGTAAGAGCATATGCTGAAGAACCAACTCTTATAGACCTAACAGGTGCCTTACCACTGATTGCTGGTAAACATAATCTCACAATAGAACTAAGTGGAATATATGGTGGTAACTGGCAGATAGGTGGGGCATTACTACTATGGACAACAAATGAGCCAGTAAAATATGAATTAGTAGATTATAGTGCAACACCTAGCTTCAACAAACAAACAACACAATTATCTGGATATACATTATTCATGGTAACATCGGAGTTCGAATCAGTAATCTCTTCAAAGATCTATGTAGGTGATGAAGTATACTTAGCAACATCTCATTACAGAGCATTATTCACAGCTACAAGGAGATACAACGACTACTACGACAACTTAACAATTAACGAATACAGAGTATCCAAGCTAACCTACGATGTACTGGAAGGGGATGAATCAAAGAGCTTTGAATGGGTATATGAATGGAATGCACCACTAGATATCAAATACTATGGAACAATTGAAATATACGGTGATCTCAGCCAAGCAAGCGTGAACAATCCAGTACCAGGAACAATTGTCGAATACATATCTGTAACGCAAGAACTAAGAACACAAACCCAAGTAACAGACTCTGCGGGCCAACATACCAAAGTACTTGGAGAAAAACTACATGCAACTGTAAAGTGGAACATAGACCTCATATTCATATCGCCTACAGGAGCAGTTGTTACAGGAGTAGGATTTGCACTAGCAACGAACGGTAAGACTGTACGTGGCTTATCATTTGATACACCAGTTGATGGAGAACCACATGTATGGCTATATGCTAGATCAACAGCAGCGAGAACATATGTAGGAACATCAGGCACTCATCTATACCAAATAGTTGGAGACAACCTATATTACAGGTATTTCTAAGGATAAGATAGAGTAATGATTCGGTTTATATTTATGTAAAAACCTTTTTTCCCATATCTTCATCCTTATTAAGCTCTTCGATAACATCGACTAATTTTCTGAGATCATTTATTATGAAGGCGTTTCTACCAATTCTAGCAATAGGGATCTCTAAACTTCTATTAATTAAAGTAGCTTTAGCACCTGCAAGAAGTGCTCCGGCAAGATCGTTTTCTGGCGAATCACCGACATGTAGTAATTCATTAATATTTATACCTAGTTGTTCAGCTGTAAATAGGAAGATCTCTTTCTGCGGCTTCATATATCCCACTTCATCCATAAACATAGTTAGATCGAAATATTCCAATACACCGTTTTTCTCTAGTAGATACCTTGTTACCATGCCTGGCCAACTAAGAATATTACCAATAGTAGCGATCAAGACGTTCCTTTCCCTTAACATCCTTAATGCCTCCTTTACATCGGGGAAAATAAGCTCCTTTGTTTCGTCTCTATCAAGTGTTCTAATAATTGCTCTGTAGATATCTTCTCGTCTAACACCAAGACTCTTAGCATACATATCCGCAGATTCAATGATGACTCTCTTAAAACCACCAAACAATCGATGCTTCAAGGCCTCTTTATGAGTCTTAACAATCTTTTCAGCAACAATCCTAGGATCCTCTCCAATGATCTTAGCTAGCTCATCCGCTATCAACAAGTAGTATTTTCTAAGATTAATTAGAGTATTATAAACATCGAGCGATACAGCTCTAATCATAATAAATCACCATACAAGTGTTATTACAATCAAGAATATCGAGAGAAATAGAATAAATACCTTTATTAAACAATTCTTTTCTAAACGACTATTATTTCAAGTAGAAGAAGAAATTCTTAGTCTCCATAACAAGGAAAGCATTAAGAGAATCGATTAATGATTCATTAGAAGACATCACGATTCTCGTTACAGTCAAGAAGGTTTCATTAAACGGATCAGGAACTATGCTGATCTTGAAAATACATGTTCTCAATACAGCGCAATTATCTAAAGCATCATTGTTCAAAGAATACGTGAACGCTGTAAGGTTAGGATTAATGAATCCTAAGATCTCGTTTTCAACACCATGTATGTCCCTAACAATAGCTTTATTAGGATTAAGTATAGCTACTGTTTGGCCCTTAATAATACTAATCATCATTATATCCGATTATATGAAATTATACTTACTAGCATTAATTATCACAATAGTATTACTGGGGTAAAGCTTAACAGCAGTCAACACCATATATGGATCAGACGAAACCATGACTTGAGAAGCACTAATGTTCTTTAGATCACTGAGAGACCCAATGATTTTATCAGAAAAACACAATATAGTAATCCGAAGTATTACTCGATGGAGGAGTATTTCTAAGACTAAAACCTTCTAGGAAATACACATAATCCGGAACCGCAGGGCTAACAGAATATATCAACGAAATAGGTTGAAACAATATAAAAACTATTATTAATAATAAGATTATTTCTAACGCATAACCATGCCCCCTATCCATAAGAACATCAATAATAATCTTAAATAAATCTCTGTTTCTGTAAAGAGCTGCAGCACGGATAAATATTAAAAACTTGTAATACGAGTGGAATTGTTTTTGAAAATAAATAATTTATCAGAAGAAGGAAATGTTTATTCTCTAATAGCGGTACATCAACTCAGTTATTCTATTCAAGGATTATTAAAAGAGGGCATAGTTCTCTAATGCATACTATACTAGATGCTGTTTGAAGAGATCAGTAGCTAGTATCTGAATAAGGTAACTAATGCTCCTCTTTTGGTTCCTAGGGTTTCGGCTATGACGCTGCATTTTGGGACGAGTAGATGATAAACTGGTTTGCCTAGATCTATTTCTATGATATACTCCCAGTGCGCCATTCCCTTAGCTACAACTATGTCGGCTTCCTTTATCTTGGTTTTGGCTTTATCACTTATTTTATCCCAGTGAATGCTTGAACCCGGGTAACCAGTTGATAATAATTCATCAACATATTTGTCAAGACCAGCCTCTAACGCATCATTTATGGTTAAATCATTCTGGAACCCTGGATCCTCCTTTGCTATTCCAATTACTTTGTTACCCATACTTCTAAGGATCTTTATTAATGGTATGTCTAGAATTGCTTCACCAGCATTATCAAACAACCATATAATCATCTTGTCCCCTCTATTCACTAGTTCGTAGAATTTCCTTGTATGATCAATTGCTAGAGGCTTATTAACGTAGTTTAGGATCTCCTTGACGGAAGGAGGGTTAAGCTCCATAACACCAGTATCTAAGTAATTACCAATAATACTGATCTTCGTAGCAGCAACGAATTTCTCAAATCCACTCATCTTCCCTAAATACTCCTCAATAACAGGTAAATACTTGAATGCCTCCTCAATACTCTCACGCTTAACCCTCTTATAATACTCGATAATAGCCGGGAAGAAATCTATAAGTCTATGATAGATCCTTGTAGCTAAAACAGTTAACTCACCACCACGCTTAAACTCCTCAAAACCAATACGTAACAACTCGATACTAGCCTTAATCTTAGCATCATCCCCGACACTAGTTCCCCTAATCTCTCTAAACCTAGAATCAATAATACACTGAATACAAAGAGGTCTTAACCTCATAGATATTGCTTCACCTCACCAGTGCCTATGAAATTCACAAACAGTGTTTAGAGTATGTATATTTTAATGTTATAAAAATAGTTTTCAGGATAATCTTTAAACCAGTTTATAACCATATAAATGACTAGGTGTTTATATGCCTAAACGTACAACAGTTATACTTGAAGACGACATTTATGAAAAACTTGTCAAAGAGAGTATTAGGCGATACGGTACCACTAGAGCATTATCAAAGGTATTGAATGAAATATTAAGAAATAGTTTCAAAAAACAAGATGACTTGATTAGGTTGATATATTCTAAGAAAGTTGTTAAGACTACTCCGGAGGAGTTTGAAGAATTCCGTAAAGAGCTTAGTAAGAGGTTTATTGAACGATGATAATAGATACAACTTATTTATTACCATTAGCAAGAATAGGTATTAGAACCGATCTATTGAGAGCAATTGTTGAAAAAAGAACTAATATAGATTTAGAATTAACCGATCTAAAAATAAGCTTAATATCTGTTTTTGAATTACAAGCAAAGGCAACAAAGCTTGGAATCTCTCCAGAAAACATTTCAGAAGCAATCAATGTAGTATTAAATGTATTTGACACTATACCATTCTATCGACCAGATATTATTAACACAGCGTATTCGCTTTATCGAAACTACCTTAATGATTATATAGATTGCATAATACTAGCAACTGCCATAGTACTTAAAGAGCCGCTTATAACTGAAGATAAAAGAATATTATCAAAAAAGAAAAGAGTAAAAGAACATTATGATATAGAGATCTATAGCTATGATGACTTAATTAAGCAATGAAAGAAAATCTAAATGTACTATATCATATATGTGGCAGTTCTTGTTTTGCTCTCATTAATAGTTCTACATAGTATTCTACGTCGTAGTCTTCAATATTATCTGTATAGGGTTCCGGTTCTTCATTTTTACTCATAATATATACTATTTGGTTGTTCCTTGTTATGACTGGTATTTTCATCATGGCTTTTCTCCATGGGGTATTTCTTGTTGAATTGCTTTTAGTGTTTATTGTTATTGTTAGTTTCCATGGCTCGACTCTCTTATTCATTAGATCATCCACTGCTTTCTCGAATACCCTATGTGCTTCTATTAGTTTCTCTCTAAACTCTTCTGGAGTTTTTGCTTCGGCGAGGATTTCTAGGGCTTTTAGCTGTGTTTCTTTGATGTAGGGTGGTGTGTTGTTTCTAACAGCCATTATCCCCTTGATCTTTAATCTTCCGTTTCTGAGTCTTCCATAGTATTTGTTCGCGGTTCCGAGACCGGTTGTTTTTGCTGGTGGTATGTATAGCCATGTGTATTCAGCTTCTATTTTTGCTGGTAGGCTGTATTTGTTGACTATTTTGAGTACTTCTTCGCAGTTACATGACTCTACGAATATGCTGTCTATTATTCCGTGTATGACTCTGTAGCCGTGTTTTTCGAGAATACTCTTGATCTTTAACAAGGTGTTTCTCGCTATTCCAGTAACTGTTTCGTGAGCCATTATTGAGCCGAATAAGCTGTTCCTATACCCAAGGTATCCGAATCCGGAGACTAGTATCCATTTAAGGGCTTTCTCTCTAGCTTCATATTCGGGGTTATCAGTGGCTTGTCTAGCTTCTTTTATACGGTTTCTCAGCTCTACAAGTTCTCCTAGAACCTCTGATACGAGGCCTTTCTTATCAATGCATATTAGGTGAGGTGATCCTTCTGGTCTATAGTTGTTATTACAATACGGGTTATCTATTGTCTCACCACTAATATTGTACTTGGAGATTATTGTCGGGTATAAGCTATTATAGTCTATTTGACAAATATTCCAGTAAAGCCCTGGCTTAGGGGTGAAAACAGCTCCTCCACGATCATATTCTATTAGGCTCCTAAGACTTCTCCAAGGTTCTCTCCTACCATGACCCTTAACCACGAGATATTTTCTCTTCCTAGCACGTAGTGCTTCAAGAGTCGTCAATACCTTGCCTATGGTAGTGTAGTTAAGCATTCGTATGGGTGTATAGCTTAGCCTACTCCAATAGACGAGCCCCTGATGATTTATGAGTGTTTGTGTATCATCTATCCATATAGGTTTGAGTTCATCAAATAATTCTGGATAATGTTGTTGTAGCAGGATTTTCTCCTGTAGACTCATATATATTATATGGGGTTTCATAACATAGAGATAATCAACTATTTTATCAATCCCACCCTCTACGACGAGATCATGGTTCTCAGCTACTACTTTATCAAACCCCATAACGTGTGTATAGATCCTAGAGTTTCCCTTATACATTCTAAGATAAACATATCTATACGGGGGTTCAGAGTAGAAGGGGTCGTAGGGATCTTCTAGTGTTTCGAAATAATAGCTACTTATACGTATAAGTGTTGAGACAGATAGTTTGGATCTCCATAGAGCCTCCACTAATGGGTCTGGATAAGTATTAACGGGTTCGGCTATGTTCTTAACAATGCTGATATGGTTTATCTCGTTAAGAGCCTCTAGACTATACGTTGTAAACACTATTATCCTAGCGGTTTTCTCATAATAGGGTGGGAGAAACCATTCCTCAATCCAGGCATCGATTACGTCCTCGACTCCCAGCAGGTTTCTCAGTATAATCAATGGATCTATTCGTGGTAATAAGTATCCATAATACTTTAACCTATAGTATAGCTTATGCATATAGCCACTGCTATCTATTATTCTGATAAGAGCTCTGTCTCTAGCGGGTTTAACATCTAATACGTATCCCTCAATACTCATTTCTCCCTACACCACTGTACGAGCTTCCTAAGAACATGTATGATCATGGGCTCTATCGGGTCTGAGAATACAACGTTGTTGTAAAGATTCATAGTATCTTCAAAACCATTGAGTATCTCGAGCCATATTCTCTTCTCATCCTCTGGCAATTCTTCGATGAGCTTCTTGATCCTAGAGTATTCTCTTATCAAAGCCATTCTGTGAGAAGGCGTTGTTCTACCCATACAATATCACCCGTTCCGAGATTGAGTTTTTTATACGGAAAACTCCTCCTAAACCCGATCCTTTTGAATGGGTGCTTAACTATCTCCACGTAGCACCACTTATCATCCTTAGGCTCAATCCTTAGGATCACGTTTACTATGTGGTGATGGAAGTTGCCTCCTTCAGGAGAATAGGTACCATTAGCTGATACTTTGTTGAACAGTATTATTCTCCAACCATTACTCTTCAATCTATGCAGGAAGCTTATGATACGGTTAACTTCGACGTAATCCCTAGGATCTCCCTTAACGTTGTTAAACGGATTATATATTATTAAAACACTGTTTTCAACACGGTCTTTCTCAACAAGATCGCTGAGCAGTTCAACGAGGTCCATATATCTAAAGCATCTTGAAACAAGAACATTGTCAACATCACCATTCATAATTCTCGATAAACGAGTTATAAGATACGGGTTCAACCCCCCGAAATCCTTGTATATTATGACGTAGACTCTCGAAAACCTACTATTATAAACTATAACGTGGTGAAACAAAAGGTTCAAAACCTTCTCGTTTTCACCAAAGAATTCAATTGCCCAATTCCAAGGAATACCGCCTATCAGCGAGTCTATAAACCAAAAACCAGAAACACTCTGCACCAAAACATTCACCGAGAAAATATACCCAACATATATAATTGTGAGACATAACCGAAACTATTACTAACAAGCTCTAAGAAGCCTATAATTGATTCCAAAACAGTGTTCTATTAATGAAACATTATTTGATTAAATGTACTCTTATACCTAGTTTAATCGCTATTTCTGCTTGTTTAGTATCAGAGGTAAGTATTTCACCGTATTTTTGTGCTTGTGCAAGATATAATGAATCATAAAGTGTAATTCCATGAGTTAACGCTAATTCTAATGCTTCTTTAATGTAATTAATTTCTGGTTCGAGAACTATTACTTCTGTTTGGACAAGTTTCACTAATGCATTATAAAGCTTCAATGCATAAGACGGACTTATTATCTTTTTCAGAAAATAGTATTTCCAAATAACATTTCCTACTTCTTTCAAAATATGATCTATAGAGTATAATGGTTTCCTTTCTTTCAGAAACATACCTATTTCTTCCCAACCCTCTTCGTGTAGAACATATTTTGATAATGATGAAGCATCAATAACTATCACGATCTTCCCTCACATATTTAGATGCTGTTCCTCTAGGAGTTTTAGGAATACCTTTTATTAGTTCTTCAAGTTCTCTTATAGCATTCAATTGCTCATATTCTCTAACTCGTCTTTCAAGAAATGATCTGACCTCTTCACTCCAATTAACAACTTTTCGTAATTTGTCCATTTTTTCTTTTAATTTCTTTGGTATACGGAATGAGATAACAACGCTCATATTTTAACCCAGTAATACATTTCTTGTAAGACATTATTTAGTTTATCTCCGTACTACATGTCATAAAGTAGAACCGAGCCCTTTCATTACTTCTAGCTTCTTCCTAAATGTGAGTCTGTCTAAGATCCCCTTATCTTATATATAGTAGTATATAGAATATTGTGCTGAGTAATAGTGAGGCAATGGTTGCTGGTGCTAGATATTTGTAGCTCTTAGTAATGTTTACCTTATAGTATTTCGCGCTGTAGATCAGGCACAGGTGTAGTGGTGAAGCAATATACGATATATACGCTGAGACAAATAATAGGGAGGCTATTGGTGGAGTTAAGTCTATTATTCTAGCAATAATTGGTACTGATAAAGCAATACTTGTAGTATTAACACCTGTCACAAACGAGAAAATGGCTGGAACTAGTACTACTAGTATTAATGGGTTAACATGTTGTGATATAGAGACAAAGCATCCAAGGTCTAAACCTATAAGGGTCTTCCTAAGAAGCATAGCGGAGAAACCAATCAATGCGAGTTCTATTGTTTCTCTAGAAGAGAGGATCTTTAGTAATGTCTTTGGTGTAGAGCTTATCTGGATATAGAGCAATGTTATACCAATAGATATGCCTATGATCATTGATAATCTATTCAATGGCAAATTATACTTATAATCAATGAAGGGGTTAAGGATTAATGCTATCGTTATAGAGGCTATGATTGGTGAGAAAAGCTTTAACAAAACAACTCTATTACCGCCGCACAAGGTTTTCGAGCTAATAGGTTGTCGTTGTAAACGCGTTAACCCAATAACGTATCCGACAACGATCATTATAAGCATAACTGGTAACTGCATCTCTATTAAGCTCCAAACACTAGTCCCAGTAAGAATAGATGTCAACACTAATATGCTGCCCAAGGGATACACAACAAATATAACGTGACGAAACCAGACATTAACAAATAATTTCTTAACTCTATCAACACCTAAATACTCACCAACCTCATCAACTATAGGTGCACTCATCAAAGCACCTCCAGGAACAGGGAGGAGACCAAGTATAGCAGGGACAAGCATAGAGACAAGCCTAGGCCTACCAATAACAAGCATCAACTCCCTACCAAGATCCTTGATAGCACCTGAGACTCTGTACAAGTAAACAAAAACAGCTATCAAATACATAATAACAGCAAGATCCCAAGTATTAGAATCACCAAGAGTATTCACAAAGACATCATAGACATTAGGTAAACCACCAATAAGAAATGATAATAAGAAAGCAGAGAGAACGAAGATCAACCAAACAGGAATCCCCAGATAAAGCATAACCAAAACAACACCGAGCAACACTAGTAATCCAAAACAAGCATCCAAGACTCCTCCCTCAACAATTTTTATACACAGAAAAACAGTATTAGATAAAATATTATTAAGAATGCTCAATGAAACAAAACTAATGAATATTTATAATGAATACTAATCTGATCACTCTACTCCAATATAAAATAACATTATTGGTAATTGGTAATTATCTTCATTGTATATGTAGATAGTTTTAGTCTCATAGATTTTTAAGTATATAGTGAAAGTTTCTAGTGCCGTGGGAGTATTTACGAGTAATTCATTAATAGCGGATTCTCCTTCCTTCGCACCCCAACCTAAGGCAACATCAAATGGGAAGTATTCTGTCCAGCTTAGTGTTTCTGTGAGGAAAGACACAACCAGCTCTAATAAACCAATACTGAGATCAACTTCTTTATCACTATATCCATCATAAATATAAGTGAAGTAATTATCGCTTACTTCTGTGCTGTTATATTCCGAATTCATACTTAAATAGTTCCAGTATTTTTCTAGCAATCCCTGGTTGTCAATGTTTTTGTCTAGTTCATAGTCTGTATCAGCTGTCCACCTGCCGTTTTCATATTTTGCGTCAATGTCGAACACTGTCATGTTTGCTGTTACATCTGTTGCTGTATAATCATTATCAGATATAAGTCCGCAAATACCAGTAGCTTCATACTTCCTATAAGTACCAACTAATCCAGAACCATAAACACCTACACCAGCAATAAAATCATTAGTAAAAGTATGGTTTTCATCAATATAGTCTTCAAATTCGCTGTTATACAGAGTTGTTCTGTACATTAATTCGTGTTTTACATATATATTGTATAGTATTAGTTCTGGATTATTAAGGCCCACAATTTTTGCTGAAATATATGTTTTTAACCACTCGTTAGTAGTGTCTGTATATTTGAAGAGAAGTGTAACGTCATGAATGTATATTGGTTCGGGTGGTGGTGGGTAGTAGTCATAGAGTGCAACCGCCATTATTATTTGTACTAGTTTGTGTTGGAAGGTATAATATGTTTTTCCAGTATCCATTTTGAGCAGTAGCAGTGGCAGAATACTTCGCCGCATTGTAGTATTACGCATCCTTCATCTATTTCATTATTGTTATTAAGAGATCTCTGTTCTTTGGTTTTTGGTTTTGTTTAGGTTGATTATTCTTGTTGGTTTGTATTTCTTCAGGTCTATTTTGATCTTTATGTTTGGTTTGTATCCTTTACTTACTAGTTCTAGGCTTAAGGGGATGCTTTTCAGTATACTATATACTTTGTATGCTGTGCTATTGATTTTCACTAATACGTCTATGAAGAGGAGAGTACCTGCTTTGAAATACTTTATACCTCCTCGTTTACTAATCCACTCCTTACGGCATCTCTTAAAATTATCCATCATATGTTTCGAGAGATAAGCCATACCCTGCCCCGAGACCCTACCAACATAGAAGAGTTTAGCATTAGGTAATGCTGTATAAATATTTATAATAAATAGTATCTTCCATGTTTATCCATTATAGTTATGCTTGGTCTGGATAAATTGGAATACATATAACTAACTTTGATATTTTTACTGTTTGAGTCCTCTATTAAAACCTTATTTGCAATTAATATCTTATAATTACCTAGTAAAATATGGTAAGGAGATAATATTATTAAGATCATCACTATAAAAACTAAATATTCTTTGTCCGACTCCATAGACCCACCAAATAAATTATATTGGTATATTTTTGGATTATTTCTGTTTTATAGAAAAGACAAAATCTTAGCTAATCAGATCTGGTTAGGAGTTTTGTTTCTTCAGGATATCCTACTATTACGTAGTCTGCATATCCTATGAATAATCCGTGTCCAGTTACTCCGGGCAATTTATCTAATGTTTCTAAGAGGTCGTGGTAATCTTTCCCATTTAGATAAACATCTAGTATTAGTCCATAAGTGTCGCTTATTATTGGTCCGTATTTTCCTTTCTTGGGGTATCTTATCTTTACTTTGTAGCCTTGGTTTTCCAAGTAGTGTTTTACAAGGTTTGTTGCTTCAGGGATAACTTCTACTGGTACTGGGTGTTTTTCACCGAGTTTCTTGACTAATTTAGTATAGTCTACTATGAATACTCGTTTCTTGGAGTAGAATGTTAGGATTTTCTCCATTGTATGCGCTGCACCATCACCCTTAATCATGTTGAGTTCTGGGTCAACTTCATCTGCCCCGTCAATATAAACGTCTATCTCGTTAACCGATAATAGATCAGCTACACAGAATCCCTTTTCAACAAGTTTTATCCTCGTATCAATAGATGATGCAATAAATACCTTGTCTTTAAGTTCCTTCTTTATCTCTATTAGTTGTTCAACAAATTTCTCAACAGTAGAACCTGTACCTACGCCTATAATCTTAGCATCTCTGATGAATTTAATAGCCTCCTTGGCTGCATTAACTTTACATTTCTCAACAATATTCAAAATAATATCACCTAATACTTAATCAGCTCTTCTAGGAATAAAATAATAGCTCTATAATATTCAGCGTTTCTTTGCTTTGTTAATTAACGTTTCAATATCCCATACACTGAGACTCGTTTCAGGAACAATAGTTTTGTCTGGTACTATTAGGATTTTTTCAGCATCTTCAAAGAGCAGTAGTTTAGACTCTATTTTCCTAATGGTTTCTCTCGTTATCCTATTTACCCATTTAACTTCTGCAACTATTCTAACTCTTCTATAATCTAATGAGCAATATCTATTCCGGGATCAAGTATCTTCACAGGCCTCAAACCATAGAGTTCCGCCAAGAATCGTTCAATAAACCTTTCTACAAGTAATGGTAGAATATTTTCTAGTATTTTTCAAATAGTGCCATGTAAGAGGAACTTCTCCAAACCCATATCTTGTTTCTAAGTAGTATTTTAGTTCAGTGAGAGGAGAGACATGTCTATAAATACTTTTTTCTTACCAAGTATCTCTAGATATTTTGTTATATATGATGTACTAGGTTTTGGTAAAAGTCCTCGACTATATAGATAATTAGTGATTTCTGTAAGCTTATTCTTACCGGCAGCTATTGCTTCGAGAACGGCATTATATCTCCTTGTATATGTATAGTCTTCTTCATCAAGTATCTCGCCTACAAGTGATTTAGCGAATTCTCTTCCAGAATAAACTATGTCCTTTAAATCCCTGCTAATTAAGGCTGGTTCCTGATAAAATACCAATAATTCAAAGAATTCTTTATCCACTATGCCCCATTCATAACGTAATAGATCAATTGGTAAAATTAAACCTACTCTCCTAATCGAGAATAATCCCTTTAAAGGGGCTTCAGATCCGCTAGTAAATTGTCTATAGTAATGCATAGTGGAAGTGATAAATACTAATTTCTTACAACATTCACCAGCATGTAGTGCATCAAATAATTTACTATCGGCTCTATGAAACTCATCAAGTATAATGTTATCTTCTTTCCTACATATTCTCAGAAACATTCTTGTGTCGAATTCTTCGTCATTAACAGGATCATATATGGAACCGCCTTTTCGCACTATGAAGTATTAATAATTCCTTAACACATATCTGGTATAGAATTTTTTACAGGTTTTCTTCTGCCGTAAAGTAGTCTCTTACTATTTTTTCTTAAAAATTCTTCTAGTTCTGATCTTTTAATTATGATACTTATAGTATCATACCTATAGTATCATACTGTGTATAACAATTATTAGTTTTTCCTTTTATTCAGCATATGGTGAACAGTGTGTTTCGAAAAATTCTGTGAACTAAATTGTATTTATAGCTATACGTGTTTATGTAAATGTCTTTCAACCTAGTATGGTCTTAGTTATTCTTTCTTTTACGAGAATGCATTTCCCTACCTGGATGGGTATTTTACCCGTTTTAATTAATTCGTTTATTCCCATGCCTAGTGCTTTGTAGATGTTTATTGGGTTTTTACATCCATATGGATATACGTGGTAAACTCTTATTTTTCTAAGGTATTTTTTCATGATCTTGCTGGTTTCTAGGAGTATTCTATAGATAAGGCTATTCTTTCTTGTAAACCAATATGTTTCGGTCGGCTTTATATTCAATATATAATGCATGATTATTTCCGGAAGCCCCAGTCTTATCCATTGACTCACGGTTTTGTTTGTGAAGATTGTTCCATAGGGTTCTATTTTTTCGAGAGCATGAACTATTCCTTTGCTAGATGATAATATTATCATATCGAGTTTTTTGCTAAGAATTTCTTTATAGACTAGTTCTTTGTCAATGTACTTGAAGTGTTCTCCACAATAGTAGCTTAATGCGGTTATTTTCGGCAATCCTATTCCAGTTCCACTTATAACTTTTCTTGCAATTTTTAGTGCTTCTTTCTGATCGCTTCTCAAGGCTTTATAGATTGAATAGGAAGGGTTTTGGAATGATTCTTCCATACATCTCTTACGTGATTCCTCGATTATGACTAGTTTATGGTTGAAAACTCTTCCCCTCCATATGGAGATGTCTATGCTTTTTCTTATTTACTTATATAATATATAGTGTATGAGCCTATATGAAGCAATAGTTAGTGTAATTACTATGATCAAGCTCATAACTAGTGATGTATAAGGATCCACATAGTCCCATTCATTATATAATCCATATCTGATCATTTCATTAACGTATACCGAGGGAAATATATAGACTATATTCCTTATTGGGAGAGGTATTAGTGCTGATGGGAAAATAACCCCTCCTAGAAACATCATCGAGAATCTAACGATGTTTAGGAGAGCAACTCCAGGTATTGGGTCAAGGAGTAGGGTTATGACTATGCTTATACATGTAAATATAAGGGATCCTATAATGACTCCTAGCAGTAGGAATAAAGGCTTGATCACAAGTATGTTTCCAGTTATAATATAGATTGCGAGAGCAGATATGCCTGAGCCTATGAATCCATACATAAATCCTCCAAGAGCCTTCCCAAGCAATAACTCCCCCGTAGATATTGGGAGGTAGAATAATCTATTGAAGCTTCCGCTCATTTTCTCAAAACTAATGCTTACCTGCGCCATGCTGGTGGAAGCGAATAATAACGAAATAGTGAACATTGCAGGGATCATTCTTGATTCACCATATACTTTCATACTCATAGCGATTAGAACAATTACTGCTAATGGAAACAATATCCCCCAACTAATAACGGGTGCTTTCGAATAGTATTGGCGGAGATCCTTATAGAATATTAGGAATGCTTTCCTCATCCACAAACACCCGTAGATGCTAATGGACATTGTCCACATTCCCTTTTCTCTAAGGGCTCGATGTATTTGATGAATACATCTTCCCAACTAGGGGGAAGTATGTCTGCATCTGTTATTCTATTATTGTTTTCCTCTACAACTTGTTTAGCAAGAGTTATGGTTTCCAAAGGTTCATCAGTATGGATAACAATGACTCTTTCATCTTCAAGCTCTACTTTACAATCTTCGCAATCAATGTTTTTCTCTAACATTTTTAATAGGGATCTATCCACAGATTTTGCTAAGTAGAGTTTTACCTTCTTCTTGAGCTTGAGTATTTTTCTAAGATTAATTGGTTTATCGAGGAAGAGTTTTACACCATTATATAAGAGAAGGACTCGGTTGGAAAGCTCCATTACTTCATCAATATAATGTGAGGATAATACAATAGTTTTACCAATAGAAACTAGTTTTCTTAATAATTTTCTAAGATTATTGGCTGCAAAAACATCTAGACCCGAAGTTGGTTCATCTAATAAAATTAATTCTGGATCATGAATTAGAGATGCTGCAATATCTACTCTTCTCTTATACCCTTTTGATAAATGACCATATTTTATTCCTAGAATGTGCTTAATTCCTAGTTGCTCAGATATTATCCCGAGTCTCTCACGAAATTCATCACTATTCATATCATAGAATCTTGCCATAATGTATAAGTTATCCCTAACACTAAGCTCGGGATACATGCTTGGAAGCTCTGGTACAACACCTATTCTCTTCTTAACTCTCAATGGTTCTTTTATAACATCTATCCCTAAAACAACTATTTTCCCACTCGTTGGTTTCAATGCTCCACTAATAGCTCTTATTGTCGTTGTCTTGCCAGCTCCATTAGGTCCTAATAATCCAAATACTTCTCCACGATAAATCTCGAAACTTATACCTTTTAATGCAATTACTTTACCATATTTCTTGACAAGATTATCGACAATTACTGTCTTCAAAGAATAATCCACCATCAAGTAGACGTGGTGCTAATTAATAGTTTTATTACCTTTAATATATTATATGTAATGCTATATCTCTTGCGTGGTGTATACTGGTTTGAAAAAGAGTGTCTCGCTACTATTAGTTTTGCTTATATCATTGGCTAATCTATCATTTGTAAGTAGTGTTTTTGTAAAGATGTGTTTTTTTAATGGAGATAGTATTAGAGATAATATTTTGTGGTTTACTCTTAAGAATGGATTTGATAGAACAGGCTATTATAATGTATCAAGGATCTTAAATGGTATTAGTTATACCGTTTCTGACTACGAGGTTGTTTGGAGAGTGAAGGCAGAGCTATGTATTGCAACTTCTCCAGTTATAGGTGATTTGGATAATGACGGTACTTATGAAGTCATATATGCTTCTTGTGATGGCTACGTATATGTTGTTAACAGTATTACGGGGGAAATTGAATGGAGATATGTTACTGGTGGAGAATTCGCTGACCCATTGATCTGGGATATTGATGGAGACGGTTATCCCGAGATCATAGCTATGGGTGCTCAAGGGATACTTTATGTATTGAACTATACTGGTCAAGCAGAATGGTTTTATAAGGATAGGTTTTTTAGAGGAAGCCCGGTGGTTCTTGATATCGATAATGATGGATACTATGAAGTTGTGGCTGGTTCTTCCGATGGTTTTCTCTATGTTTTCTCCTATAGTGGTGTATTGATTAATAGGATTAAGCTTGGTGATTATCCTGTTCAAACCCCTAGCTTAACCGATATTGATAAAGATGGTGTAATGGAGGTTTTTGTTGTTGAAGGATATTATTTACACATAGTTGATCTTAGTGAAAGCGGTGAATACAGTGTTTATACTTTAGACTTAGGTCATGATCTTATCGGTCCACCGGTTCTATATGATGTAGATAATGACGATTCCAAGGAAGCAATTATTAGCTCTAGAGACGGCTGGTTATTCATAGTTGATCCCATTAAAGGAACTATAATAGGGAAGGTAGAAACAGGTGCCGAAGACGTTACTTCATCGCCTTCAGTAGGAGATGTTAATGGAGATGGGTCACCAGATATTGTTTTGGGAACTCTTCAAGGCCTCTATATTTATTCTCTTAGCCTTAATCTTGAGGCTTATTATGATGATATACACGACTATACTTCTCATCCGATAATAGCAGATGTAGATGATGATGGAGTAAACGAGATCCTTCTTGGTGAAGAAAATGGTTACTTCGTAATACTTGACGTAACACTCGGATCAGGTAGTTTTGAGGAAATTGATTGGTGGTATGAAACTGGAGGACCTATAATGGGGTCAGTAGCTATTGCTGACGTAGATAATGATCACTTGCCAGAAATATTCATCGGCAGCAGAGACTACTATATGTATTGTTTTAAACCAGTTGTCACGATCGAGAACAAAACATCAATCACAACCACTTCTCATACAAGTATAACAAGCTCTATAACAACTAAGAGCTCTCCAACTACAATACAAGAAACAACAACTAAAACAATAGAAGCTAAAACAAAGACAACCAGAACTACAAGTACTACAACATGGTCTATAAATTTGCCTAAAACAACTGGTAGAGAAAAGATCGTCTTAAGAACAGATCTTGTATTATATGGATTACTTGTAGGAATAATAATAGTGGTTATAACATATATTTATACCAGGAAAAAATCATAAAAATAAGTTCTTGGTGAAAAATGCTCTGGAGAAAAGAATCTCTGGACAAGAGGATCAAGAAACTTATTGATGAACTGGTTATTGCTAAAGGTCATTACATGGTTGCTAGGAATTCTTTTGAAAAACATGTCAAGACAAGAAGTATTAATCCCCTTACACTGGTTTCGGCTTTACAAGGTATTCCCTTTACTTATGAGACTCTTGGTAATATATATGTTGTGAGTGGAGATAAGAAGGTACGTGGAATAATTAAGGGGCTCACTAAGATCAAGTCTGTGCTTGAAAAGAATTATCCTTCAGTAGCTATTAGTTTATCAAGCAAGTTGCAGAATATTGTGTTGGAGCTTGAAAAAGTATTGGAAACAAGTGATCTAGGTGAAAGAATCAAGCTTCTTGATAACATCGTTGTTGAGCTGACCATGGTTAGAGATAAGATATTGTTACTAGTGGATAAGTTTCCTCGGTAATGGGTGGTTTGGTTTTCATATAATATATTGTTACTAATATTATTCATAATACAAGTAAGATAATGCCATAGAGTTCTGCATAGAATTCCGACGATCCATGCTTTACGTATGAAAAGCCAGATGTATTATATATTACAAGAAAGTGTTAAATATATACCTATATACAATTATACAATACATACGTAATCTTCTTAACCCATATAATTTATATATCTTTCACTCATCAATAGATACAATGAGTATAAAGTGGTTGTCAAAGTTGAGCAATATACCCTCCCCTATAGAATCATTTAAAGAAGCATTGGGGGCTAAAGAAGCCAATTCCATAAGAGTTTTCGAGATCAATGATATTATTAAAAGATTAACCGTTATTTCCAGGAAGAACATTACCTTCTCAAAAATCCCAAGCGAGGAAGCAATAGCTGTATTTAATTCCGCAATAGCTATTTTCGGAAACTATGTCTACCTATATCCAAGAGTTGTTCTTGGATATTATTTGTATGTATCAGCTATTGCTGAGGTAAAAATACCAGTTGTAGATATCTTGGAGAACGATGTACTTGATAAAAAGTATAAAGCAAGAATAGTTGTATCACCAGACAATAGATATGATATATGGGGTACTGAGGACCCGCGAGTCTATATGCTTGATGGAAAACTAGCTATGACGTATACTGGTAGAACAAAGTATTACTTTAACTCAAAAATACTCACACAGAAAACATTTCCAATGACAGCTTTTAGGAAGGAACTGCCAGGAAAGAAACCTAGTGGTGAAAACCTTTGGGTAAAGAAATATGTTCATGTCCCCGATAATAGTATGAGATTAAATCTTGTTAGTGACAAAGACGCTTTCCTTTATAGGCCAAGTCCTAGTAGTGACCTATTATTATTTCATAGACCCCACTTAATGGGTGATAAGTTCTACACATTGATCAGCAGAGTCACTAGGTATGAGGAAGGACCTAATGGTATACAAGAAGCTGTTCACGGAGAAAGTATTGCTGTAATGGAGCCAGCTAAGCATGAGGTAAAAATAGGTTGGTCAACCCCACCTATAAAGCTCAATGATAGAGAAATAATCGCTTTCTTACACGGAGTCGATAGCGATATAGAGATCTATAGATTATTTGCTATACATTTAGAAATTGACAAAAACGATATTATTGTAAAGGCGGTTACACCACGCTATATAATGTCTCCAAGAGAAGATTACGAAATATTCGGCGATAGACCCCATACAGTGTTCCCATGTGGTTTATGGAAGCTTAGCGATGAAGAATACTTGATAAGCTATGGTGCGGGAGATTACTTTACAGGAATAGGTTTAATTAATCTAAATGACCTACTAGCCGAACTGGATAAGGGCAGGATATACTAGTTGTTTTTACATATTTAATAGACTTTTCTTCTTTCTCTTCCTATTAATTTCTATAAAAGAGTTGATTTCATCGAAATTCCTCATAATTGGTGTAGCTGGATACCCTATAGGCATAATATACATTGGTACCTCATCTTCAGATGCATCAATTACGTTAGAGACATATTCGTCATAAAAAGCTCCAACAGCTACAGTTCCAAGACCAAGACTAGTAGCTAACAAGTATATATTTTGTCCCACATGTCCTACCTCCATAGGAACATATCGTTTAGCTCCTCTCTCACCATAATAACTAGTTGTTCTCTCATAAACAGCTGTTATAATAATGCTTAGAGGGGCTTGAAGCACCCATTCCTGCTCTAAAGCCCCTATGTATAGCTCTCTCCTAAGATCGCCCTTCCTAATGAGTATAAGAGAATGAGTATCTGCTCTGTACTTATAGGATCCCGGCTCAACATATTCTTCTCCATTGATCGCGCCTTTCGATCCTATAACAACATATAGTTCTAAGGGAAAAGTTGCTCCAGCACTTGGAGAAGCTCTAAAACCTTTGATAGGATACGTATAACCATAAGCACTCCATAACAGTAATGAAAGCTTCTCAATCTCAACGGGTTTATTTAAATAATTCCTAATACTCCTCCGTAATAAAATGGCTTCTTCAACCCGTAGCTTCGCCATTGGTCTGATCAATGGAAGATAAATAACAAGCTTATCCATACAGAGTATTCACCTATTCAATAAACTCCTTAAACATAGATATACATTAATTTATATGCATCATACATTACTTAAATATGTAGTAATCAAGTACAATTGGCGGGTATTTTATATGGATCCGCTAATAGTTTTTCCAATAATTATATCGATTGGCCCAGTCTTAATGGCTTCTATTATAAATAATGGCAAAAATAATAGGCTTTGGTTTTCATATATATTCGGCATGGCTGGATGGTATATAGCTCTAGTTCTCAGAATACCGATCCTTATGATGATTAATTTTCTCGATAAAATAGTTAGAATAATATCAGCATCATTACTAGCAGGAGTATTCGAGGAAACAACAAGGTTCTTTTCATTAAGATATATCATGAAAGAAACTAAGAACCCTAAAGCACCAATATCGCTTGGTCTAGGCTGGGGATTTAGTGAAGCAATATTAATATATGTTATAAATGTACTAGTTTCAAGCTCCATCTATGGATATTCATGGATAGAATTCCTGCCTGGAGCTTTTGAGAGAAATACAGCTTGTATATTCCATACCGCGATGGCAATGTTATTGGGCTATTCCATAATTAGGAATAAAACGCCTCCATTATACTTGTCATTAGCGATAATATTGCATGGGCTTACCGATATTTTACCCTATATTATCAGCTTTTACTATTCCAATAATATATGGATTATAGAACTAATTTTATTCGTAACAGCCGTCATTATAACTCTACCAATTATATTAATTTACAAGAATCTTTTTATCAAAAACAGTAATCTTAACCACAGAATTTTATAACGATTTTCATCTACTTTAGGCATCTATAGTAAGCTGTTATTATTATAACATGAACTAGTTATAAAAGAATAAGTATCCTAGAAGGTTTAGATTCGCTATTTCAAAGAAATTTAAAGAAATCAATAGCAGAATCAATGAAGTCATCCAATGAGTAGAACTACCAAGTAGAAATAAAACAAAAGGTTCAGTCTTGCAATCATAAAATTAGAAAATATAAGATAATCTATGACTACAAGGCTTTTCTAGAGAATTAAAAGGTATTCACTTCCATGTGTCTTGACATAATGTTTTCAATTGATTAATATTCAATATATAAATTGTAGCATATCTTTAAATACGGCGAAGAGCAATATTAACACATTGAAACGAATAATTGTCTCAAAGCTTCTTTTTATAACTAGTCTTGGGATAAGTGTATTATACCAATTACTTACTGGTTTGAGTAATGGATTATTTATCAGATAATGGACTAGTGCAGGTGATAATAGCATGTGCAGGATTATGTTGATTTATGGTTCTAACCACGATCTTATACTAAGAACACTTAATGCTTTCGTTGAAGCTAGTGAGTATGATAAATACAAAGTTATGCTCGGTTCAACACCTTCTCATAGAGATGGCTGGGGCTATGCAGCCTTCTCGATAATACATGACAATAGAATAAGCAGAGTAATATATTATAGGAGCATTGATCCGATCTTTACAGATAATGAAGGCATGTATAAACTAATAGATTTCATCAAGGAAAACGATAGAGTACTTATTTTGATGCATTCAAGAGCGATCTCAATGGGTTCCTTAAACATATTTAATACACACCCGTATCATTATGTGGGAAAAAACTATAGTTTATGGTTTGCACACAATGGTACAATGTGTAAGGATGACTTGGTAAAAGTACTTGGAATGAAGGACATTGAAGCGGAGAACTTATCCGATAGCTATTTACTTGGACTACTTCTCTATAGAAGAATAAGATTTCTTTCTGAAGACGAAATAGTTGAATCATATAGAGAAGTATCAAAATATACAAAGACAGCGATGAATACTATAGGTATATTTACTAAACCAAACAAAATGGTTTTGGCAGTAACATCTTCTTACTTAAATAATGAAATAGGGGATGATCCTAAGAGAATAGATTATTATAAACTATATGAACTATATGGTGATGACATATATGCAGTATTATCTTCCACAGTTGCAGAAAATATAATGAACGCATATAATAAGGTAAGGGCGTTTATAAATGAGCTTCTCTATATATCTATAACTAGTAAGTTGGAAAAATTAATAGTTAAGAAGTTTAGATTATGACCTGTTTATCTCGGGCAGTTTTCCGCATCTCTTATAATATTCTATATTAACACTATACAATTTATCGATCTTCTTCTTCAAATATAAGCCTAGAGGCAAAAGGAAGGGAACAAATACAAGTAGAAGTGTTTCATGCGTCAATCCACCAATATCTTTTGGATCAAAGAAATAACCTTCTTTGATCCATTCATCAATAATTATAATTACGCCGGTCAATAACATAAACAATAGTATTTTTTCAATAGATGAACTTATGAATTGAACAAGATTAGATAGGCTAAATACATATGTTGCGAAAATAGGGGCTCTTTTCTTCCATCTCTTCCTCAGATTATATATAATATAATCCCTTAAATCACTCAATTACTAACACCTAATTAATTAATAGATTAGCACTTATTGTTTAAAAGCAAAACCATATAATCAATTATTTATTAAAAGCAGGTACACTACTATGGATCTCGGCATATCTTTTTAAGATTTCCTCATATTTCATCGGGAGTTTTTCTTTACTAGTTATTGTAAATCCGTAATCAAGTCTCCAACCATGCATAATCATGCCGAGAAATACTATAGATAATGGGTGTTTTAGATGTATTATATCTCTATATTTGCTTCTCAAGTTAACACTATGATCGATGTATATTATTGGACAATTACTAATGTTCCTTAGTTTCTTTATTTTAAGATAAACATATTTTATGAGTTCTCCCCATTTAGTCTTAGCTAGTTCTTCTATGAGCTTATAAGAAATCTCTCTAAGATCCCTTCCTCGCTCTATGATTCTAACAACATATATACCTGGTTTACTTGGTAAATCTACTGGCGATAAGAGAACGAGTTCCCTCCACTTATAATCAATGAATAATTTGTCGCATACACAGTTTGATCCTAACGGGAATGTTCTAAACCTAGCATACTTCATGAGAGATGTTGTAAGTATAGATTCTTTCTTACCAACGTATTTCAAAGAATCATAATAACTAGTCTTTTTGATTACGAGCTCTAGATCACTGGTAATCTTAAACAATAAACAGTCTCCATAAGTATCAATTTTCTCCCTCTCCAACAAGATCTTAAGTAATGATTTAAGCGGAGAATACCTTGGTTTCAGAAAAATTTTGTCCCTACAGATAATCATTTTATCTTTCCAATTAGTTCTTACTCTGCTGTATTGTTTAAGCTTCTTAACACTAAGGATAACTAGTCCTCTATCTTTAACTCTAGTAAGCGCATTATGGATGTCGTTGAAAATGCTTTTCCAAAACTTATCATATTTACTCTTGAAAACCATTCAATAACACCTAATATGAAATATAAAAATTATTTTCAATAATTACTTGGTACTCATACATAGATTAATTATTCTATGATTTTATTTCCCTAATAACAAATTTATATGAGGTTGTGTTTTTTCAAGAAATCCTCAATCCTATTCATAGCTTCTACCAGGTTTTCATATGATGTTGCATAACTTATCCTAATATATCCCTCACCTGCTTTACCGAAAGCATTACCCGGTACAACGACTACTTTTGCATCTCTTATTAATTTCTCCGTAAACTCTTGGCTAGTTAAACCAGTCTTCTTTATATTTGGGAAGATATAGAATGCTCCATGTGGCTTGAAGACTCTTAACTCCATTTCATTGAGCCTTTTCCATACTAGTAATCTTCGCCTATTATATTCGCGCCTCATTTTCTCAACAGCTTCCCAGCTACGCTTATCTCTCAAGGCCTTTGCTGCAGCATATTGTATAAATGTTACTGGGCATGTTACAGTATACATTTGCAACTTAACCATTTTATCGATAAACTTTTCATGTGCTACTATGTAACCAAGCCTCCACCCAGTCATGGCAAATGTTTTGGAGAATCCATTAATTGTTATAACTCTATCGAATAAGCCGTTGAGAGAAGCAATGCTAAAGTGTTTAAATCCGTCGTATACTATGTATTCATAGACTTCGTCAGCTATAATTATCAAGTCATGTTCTACTGCAAAATCAGCTATTTCCTCCAAGTCTTTCCTAGTTAATACAGTACCTGTTGGATTATTTGGTGTATTTATGAATATTGCTCTAGTTTTCTCCGTAACATATTTCTTCAAATCATCAACATTTACCTTGAACTCGTTCTCTTCATACGTTGGCACCTCTACTGGAACACCGCCAGCAAGAATGGTCGCTGGAGCATATGATACAAAAGCAGGTGATGGTATCAATACTTCTTCTCCGGGTTTGAGAAAAGAAGATAAGCTCATTAAGAATCCTATGTTTGCCCCAACAGTTATTATAATATTCTTTTCCGGGTCTGCATATATGTTGTTGTCTCTCTTTAGCTTCTCAGCAATAGCTTCTCTAAGTATAGGCAGTCCTATGTTAGGACCGTAATGAGTGTATCCCTTATCAAGTGCCTCCTTAGCATATTCCTTAATATTTTCTGGCGTGTCGAAATCGGGCTCACCTATTCCGAGACTTATAATGTCCTTAACTCCAGAAGCAAGATCGAATAATCTCCTGATCATCGACTTAGGGATCATGTCTAGTTTCTGGGATAAGCTCATCTATATACCCCATAGAATGGCTTGTCAACATTCATTATATATGTTGATTTAGATAATTAAAGAATTATCAAATTACTCGATAGTTTTGAATAATATTATCCTCCTAAGCTTTCTTCTTGAGCTCGGATATCAGTAAGTATGCATAGTAGGTTAATATAGACTGGTTCCGGAGATATTCGAGGATTATTTCTTTCTCCTTTTTACTAATTCTTTTTGATTGATTGATCTTGGATAGAGCCTCTCGGATTCTTGCAGGCTCTATTCTCCTCATATCTGGAAACGCTGTATATACTAGTTCCTCATAACTAATATTCTGTGAAAGCGTTTTTGGTTTAAATGTATCTATTTCTAAGAGGTTTTCTGGGGTTTTCTCAATAATCATAGACAGGTACCTAAGATTAGCTGATTTTAATTGTTTTAAGAAAGTATCTTTATTGGGGACAATGACTTTATATTCTTCATACATTATTTTTTCAAGTATTCTTTCCTCAATGCCCAAGATCTCTCGAGGCGGCTTAATGTATGGTATTGGTGGATAAAGAGCAACATCTCCAACGTGTTCTCCTCCATCATATACGTTTATTCCTACAAGCAGCTGAGGCATTTCTGTTTCCTCGCCAATGATCTCTGTCATGATCGATATGGATAATAGTTTGAGCCCTGGACTCGGTTTAGGTATTGTTAACTCGACGTCTTTCAATAATACTTTGATCCTTTCCCTTGCGAGTATATAGTTTACGAGTCTTAGCATTTCTTGACGAACAGTCTCCCAGTCGAAATCATAGCTTATAAGGATAGAGTATGAGATATCATCTATTTCACTAAGCAGGATCAAGTCTAGATCATCGAAACTATATTCTTCTACCTTTTTCCTAACGTCTAGCCAATCAATCTCATCTATAATACCTGCTGATTCTGGTTCGTGAAGACTGAAGTACTTGTACTCCCCTATTTTTATCACGTCATACATTATTGTTTCAAAAGCTATTCCATACTTTCTTCTCAACAAGATCATGAGCATTGCTAGTCCTAGTCTCATTAATTCACTATTCTCATCTGGGTTAACACTATATGTGTAGCCATAAGTGTAGTCTCTATATTCGCCAGCAGTCGGTTTCGGAACATATATTTGTCTCCGATCATAGTATACTATTGCCTTATCACCTCTAACCATAACTCGGGGCTTTTCAGATCTAAGTCTCCAAATACAGCGGTCAGGTATCTTCCTATACTTACCAAATCCGTTCCAAGGAGTATAAACTACGCATAGTTCCTCGGAGGAGAGTCTACCAGCTAATATATCTCTTAGAATACTGGGTTTCTCGCCCCAATTCATCTTAATATACCTATATTCCTCTAAAGCAACAGCGAATGCATCATCTTCATAAAAGCTTATTTCGCGAATAGGTTTCTCAATAACAGCTCTAACATGTCTAGTAGATCTCCCAGTCTCTATGTGAGTAACAATTGCTTCCTCTGAGTAATCTATGTTTCCTGGCTGAAACTTTTCTACGAGGTCGCAGTGACCTATTGGTTCGAGGGGGATTTTCTCATTATTTTTAATCAAGTATCTCTTAATGCCGTAGGGTGGTGCGAACTCGTAGAAGTTCATGCGCTCAAATATCCATTTTAATAGATTAGTGTTTATTCCATCTTCTCTTAACACACCTGTTCTACGTAAAGCTTCCTTTTCTAAACTACTTAGTTCCTCTCTATACCATGGTGAGAGAAGCTTAGCTATCCCTGTAAATAAGTGTATATAGAGATTATCTGGGTTGATAAGTGTCTTTTCAATACCTAGATCAAGCCATTTCTCGAAAACCTCGAATCCCTTAGAAAATAGTTCACGATCCCATCTGGAATGGGGTATTATTATTGTTTCTGAGAAACCTAGTTCTTTCCTTCTACCTTTTCTTCCCTCTCTCTGGTAATATTCTCTCACATCATCTGGTAGTCCTAGATGAACTATTCTCTTAACAAGCCCAATATCTATGCCTTGTGAAAGTGTTCGTGGAGATACTATTACCTTGATTTCTCCCCGTCTAGTCTTCTCCTCTATTTCTTCTCTTTTCTTCTTAGGGACAAGGTGGTGATGAGTAGCTATAGGAGTTTCTTCCCCATACCTATACTTAATAGTTCTTACGAGTTCTTCGGCTTGGGAAATACTATAGGTGAATACTATGGTTACATATCTGTCATTTAAATACTCCTTTATGATCTCAGCAGCATCAATAGTGGGCAACGGTAAGTCTATGTCATAGCTGTGAGCAATAGATATTATTCTGTGGAGGTTCTTGGAGAAATAATCGTAGGAATTAATTGCTCTAAGTAATTCTTTTCGAACGGGTTCCTCCTGAATATTCTCTACAACTCCTCGTTTTTTACGAAGTATTTCCCATATAATCTTGAGGTTCTTGCCTAATATAATATATAGATGATTCTCAATACTGAAAGGCTTACCCTCAACAACAACGTATTCTCTACCAGTTATTTTCTTTAAATAATCTCCGAGATCCTCGGGATTTGATAGAGTAGCCGTCAATACAGCTATTTGGGGTTTTTTATCACTTATCTTTGATAAAACATTAAGCATTGCCAGCAGTAATGCAATACTTCTAGGCCCATAGAAATCGATCTCATCGACAACAATTAAATCAATATCCTTATAGAAACTATATAAGAGGGCTTGAGTGGGATGAATCAGAAGCTTCTTGAGATCGTGGAGGATAAAGGCTGGATTACTAACAATTACATTAGACTTAGCAACGAGATCTCGTAAACCACTCCTCCCAACCTCACGGACAAGTTCTTGTCGTTTAACACTATCAAGTTGTAATGGTTTATCGTTAATAAGTCCAAGATACTTATTTATCCTCTTAATCTGATCATTTGCGAGGGCCAAGGTAGGGTAGAGGACAAGAGCCCTAAAACTCCCCTGTTCCCTAATCCTTTCCATAACATAAAGAACCCAAACCTCAGTCTTACCACTCCCAGTACCAGACCTAATAATTAAGTTAAAATCGTTTCTCAGAGCCATTAACCCATCATACTGATGCTTGTACAAACGCTTAGAACCCAACTCGATAGAGCCAAGCTCCTCAATAATATCCCTAAACCTATACTCTACATACTCGGGCTCTTTACCGGGCTTGACACGGTATAAATACTCATATCCCAGCCTCGATAAAATTTCTTTGCTAAACACACTCAAATATCACACCAAGAACAATATCTATACAACAAGAAATAATGTCATACTCAAACCTATAATTTTTCACAAGAGAAACCGAGATATAAAACTCTTGGTATCATGGCTATGATAAGTATTTTTCTCAGAAATAAAAAGGAATATATAGTATGTACTTAGAGGGCATAAAAATTGAACTATAAACTAATTGAGCTTAATAGTATCGATCCTATTGACTACATGAAATATCTAGAAGAATACGTATTTAAAACATATGATCCTAATGTAGAAGAATTCCTTGCAGACAAAATACAAGGAGCACTTCAGAGTACTCGTAGAGTCAGGCATGTGCTTCGTAGTAGAGATGTTTTCAGTATTAAGGGATACGTGCTTGGTCCAAGTATACATGTACAGACACCAAGCAGTTTGAGGATATCATTAAGGATCGCTACAAATCCCTCAATAATGATAACCGGTGATAAAGTTTACTTATACATTCATGCCTCATCTATTGGTTCTCATCCTGTTCCTAATCCTTGGAGTAGAACTTTCATAGTATTAGCTAAGTTGCCACTAAGAGACTTTCTCAGAGGAGGAGAATTTGTTGTAAGTGCTGAATCCATTCTGTATCCATATATCACATTAGAAAGAGTAGAGGATCCAAGAATTTACTCAGATAATAATGAATTATATCATGTAAGAGCAATTATGGGTAAAGAAAGAGATGACTTATTTGTTTTGACTTTTGCCTCTAGAATCGGGGAGAAGGGTTTTCCGAAATATATTGAGCCAGTAAGATTTATGTGGGTCGATGGAACGGAACACATTATTAGGGAATACCGTGATACATTTCCTATAAATAATAATTATATGGTTGTTAGACCAGTTATTAAGCGAAGAGGCCTTGCCGGGATAATAATTGCTCCTAGAATGAGCTCTGTAGTCAATATTAAGGATCTCCATGTTTATTCAGAGCTTCTCCCCACGAATAACGAGTTTAAGACTGACTTGAACTGTGCCTTGAGGATCTCTAGTAATGAATACTTATTATTCTTCCACAGCGTTGACAAATACTATACTCTTTACCATACATATGTGGCTGTTCTTAGTAATGATGGAAAATTACTAGGGCTTTTGAGGAACCCAGCGATCTCTCCCAGGATCCACGATTATCATGGAGCTAGACCTGGAACCGTCTTTCTTTGTGGCGCGGTAAAGCATGAAGATACTATATATGTGAGTGCTGGGAAGGACGATGAGATCATATTGATCCTGGAAACAAGTATTGACAAGTTGTTGGAAGAAGTTATCTGGTTAAAAGGGTAATGAAAAATCCCTTGGGATAAAACTCGATATTAGACTAGATTAGATTACAGGAGTTTCTGGACTAGGTGGTGGGGGTGGCTGATATTGTTGTACTCTTGTTTCTACTATTTTAATTACTGAGCCTATTCCTAGGTATACTAGTATCCATGCTATGAATTCTGCAAATCCTATGAATATTCCTATAATGAACAATATTCCTGCGATCAACATTATTGATTCGCCATAGTCTTCGTTTAATTTAAATGTTATGAGAGCCATACCTATTTTACCGATCAATAGCAAGATCAATGCTAATACTATGAAGAAGACACCAATAATTATCATAAGTGTTAATACACCTATTATTAATAGTCCTAATCCGCCGAGGTAACCGATTTTAAGGAGAGAATATGCAGTGCTATATCTAGAGTCAGCGGTTGCAAGTCTCTCTGCTCCCGGAATTATTTTTCCATAGAGGCCATAGAGTGAGAGACCAGCACCTATTAGTATAGTTACAATAACGATTATGAGCCCATAGATTCCAAATAGATTCATTAAGAATATAGGAACTGTTACCTTATACTGTATTGGACCAATTAAGTGAGGGACTGGAGGTGGTGGTGATACTGTGTGTTGTATTGAGAATACACTAAATGGCAGAATAGAGATTAGCGCTATGGAAGCTATGCTTATTATGAGACTACCAATTATTACGAATAATGATCCTTCCTTGATCATTCTCAGTCCTTCAACTATTAACTCGTATTTTCTAGTCTCCAATTTGTTGCACCTTGATCTTTTTAGATGAAATAATTTACTAGATTACTATTGTTATTCGACAATATATATACTAAACCCTTATAAACCACTTCATGGATAATAAGATCGATGCAGCAATAGCTAATAATATACCGATACCCTGATAAATACTAATCTTTTCTCTAAGCACTATGAATGCTATGATAGCTGTTATTGCTGGATAGAGCGCTGTTAATGGTATGACTATGCTAGCTTTACCTTGTTCTAGTGCTTTTACGAAGAACAAATATCCTGCACCACCAAATATTCCTGCAATAATAGCTGCTATTGTAGCAGTATTCATTGTCGGTAGTTTCATTCTATGATACAGTATGATTATCAGCATTAAGGTAAAGCTTGCTAAGCTACTCAAGAAGTATGTTTGTATCCATGAAAGGTTCTGGTAAGCTATTTTCAGAGCGAATCCCCACAAGCCCCAAAGTAAGAGACAAAGCAGACTATAGAGTAGCCATGTCTGCACATAGATCCCCTCACAATCGTATTTTTATTGTGTTAGGTTTTCCTGACAAATACGATTTATCCCTATGTAATAAATAAAAACATGGTGTAAGATAATGGCCTATAGACTACTTTATCCCTTAAGAACATATTTGATTGTCTCTGGCAGAATGAGCGAAGAAGTAAACGTTATGACAGCTGATTGGGTAACAGTACTATCACATAAACCAGTGCTTGTAGGTGTAGCTATTTCTCCCAAGAGATACACGCA
>JAGGVR010000005.1 GCA_021157925.1 Staphylothermus sp.
CTGATTACTAGGTCTGTCTTTATCTTAAGCTCTTTAACTAAGTCATCGACCCACATAGAGTTGACGAATAAACCTGCTTCTCTAAGCTTCGGCATAATACACTTAACTATTTCAAGACACCTAGGTGCAGGTCTATAAACCACTAGCACGCCTTTAATAATGTTCTTCATTCATGCACACCGTTTTTCTAAATTATTTAAAAGTCTGATGCATGATTTAACTATGTTGGTGTACCAAAACACATTATTATTAAAGAAGTGGTTACTAAACAATGTCTCCTATAATATGTGTAAAGGTTGAGAAACGATCTGGAGAAACAGCTATTAGAATATTGAAAAACCATAACATGATAAATCCAGAGTACAGAGTCTATAGCGATAAAGAATACGTTTATATACCTATTAACGAGAAAACAAACAAAGAAGAATTGAAGAGTATACTTGATAAGCACAAGATAAATTTCCAGATAGTACTTTGTAATCCTCCTGAGAAGGAGAAAAGAATCCAACTAAAACATGTTCCTTCATATGATCTTCTAGGAGACACTATTATTGTTAGAAAGAATGTGCTCGAAAATATTAGTTTATATGAACTTATTTATACGCTCAGAAAACTTAATCCACGAATTAAAGCGATCTATATGAAACATGAAACAATAGATTCGTATAGATTGCCTAAACTAGAGCTTGTTTGGGGCGAGCCAGTAGAAGAAGTAATTGTTAAAGAATATGGGTTAAGGTTTAAGATCCTATTAGGTAAAGTGTATTACAATAAGAGGTTATCTGAAGAACATAGAAGAATAGCATATTTATGCAAAGACGGAGAAGTAGTTATGGATCTCTTTAGCGGAATCGGCGGATTCGCTATCCACATAGCTAGCCTTAGAAAAAGCATTGTGTTTGCAAACGATTTGAATCCTTATGCTTATCAATGCATACTAGACAATATTTCGTTGAATAAGAAGTTCTTGAAAGGAATAATTATACCTATGAAAATAAACGCGTTATTTTTCACCGAACTAAAACCCCTGCACGGCTTATTTGATAGATTAATAGCTAATCTGCCACATAGTAGCTTAGAATTCAAGAGAGTATATGATGTTCTCTTAAAGAATAAGGGTATTCTACACTTATACGTTGTTTCAAAGAATCCAGATGAAGTAGTCAGAATTTTGAGAAAATGGGATAACTATGTTCTCATGGGGTATAGGAGAGTACTAGATTATGCTCCCTACACCTTTATTTATCGATTCGATCTCCTCAAGAAGTAAACCAATAATCTTAATCTTTAATACTGTATCTGGATTTTTCAGTCTCTCTATAAGTCTTCTATCAATGTCTCTTGCCGCTTTATTGGATCTTATACCGAGAGTTGCCGGTTCTATATAAGTGCTTTTTCTAATAATTATTTTATTGTCACTACTAAGTAGGAGTTCTTGAGAACCCATAGCTAATACAACGTCTTTTAAATTATCAGTTTCAAGCACTACTATAATTATTGCATCGTTTCTACGGATAATACTTTTTAGCACAGGATCAAGATCCTTAACTGCTTTAGTAGCATTAATAGCAATGATACAATCACCACGTGGAGTTACATATTCTTCCTTAGTTATTTCTAGAGTTGTTTTATGTGTAGCCTTAATATTGGGATGCCCCTTCGCATATAGTACGTCCGCTACAACCATGCATGTTTCACCGCTAATAAGAGAACTAGTCTTCCTTTATTATAGTATATATGGTACGTGAAATAATACTGTTAATAGGTGTGAAAAGGAATGAAAATCCCCAGCATTAATAATAAGTGGCGTTTCGAGAATGAGAGAAAAAGAGTAATTGAGTATCTATGGCAAATAGGTATTATTAAATCCGAGAAAGTGAAAAAAGCTCTTCTTAATGTTCCAAGAGAAGAATTCGTACCTTCTCACCTAAGGGAATATGCATACGTGGATGAACCCTTACCTATAGGTTATGGTCAAACAATTAGTGCCATACACATGGTGGCTATAATGACCGAAGAACTAGATCCAGAACCCGGAAACAAGGTTCTAGAAATAGGTACAGGATCAGGATATCAAGCAGCTGTTTTAGCAGAAATAGTTGCTAAGCAAGATCCCGAGAGGAAGGGACATGTATATACAATTGAGAGAATACCCGAATTAGCGGAATTCGCGAAAAAGAATCTCGAGAGAACAAATTATTCAAAATACGTTACAGTAATAGTTGGCGATGGTACTCTTGGTTATCCAGAGAAAGCACCATATGATAGAATAATAGTTACAGCGGGAGCTCCGGATGTGCCTAAACCTTTGATTGAGCAATTAAAGGATAATGGAAGACTAGTAATCCCGGTTGGTAATAGGTTTTTCCAAAAACTACTGATCGTGGAGAAGAAAAATGGTAAAATATACAAGAAATGGGGTATTGAGTGCTTATTTGTACCATTAATAGGTAAACATGGATGGCCTGAATACTAGCTATTAATACCTTATCTTGAAAACCAAGCCTCTAACCCCATCTGCCTACCCTTTATGTGTTCCTTATACGCTTTCTTCAGTCGCTCAACAGCATTCTTAACTCTTTCAGGATTAAAGTCATGTTCTTCCACAAGAATTTCTCTGATCTTATTCTCGTTCGGTTCTCTCCATTCAAGCTTATAATTATCTGTTGTAGGCGGGTTCAAGAAGTAATTAACTATTTTCTCGGGTTCAACCGGGAATTCTGTCTTGGGAATAACTTTTAGTAGTTTATCTAGTGTCTTATACGCTTTCACTAGCTGGAGTGCTTTCTTCGGCCCAATTCCTTTTACTCCATCAGGGTTATAGTCTGTACCTATAAGTATTGCTATATATATTAATTGCTCCCTAGTAATACCAAGATTCTCTAATAATTTGGAAAGCTCTATTAGCTCAGGCTTTATCTCTACATATACGTTCTTCTTGGGTAACTTCCTCTTACCCGTAATGGTTAGGTTTCTTACTAGTCTGAGAGATCCAAATAATAAGCTATCATAATCTTGTGAAGCACTAGCCCATGCATCACCTTTTTTAACCATGTAAGCTGCTTGTGCTTCTCCCTCAGCAGGCGCTTGAACCCATGGTATACCCATGGCGTCTAATAGTTTCTTAGCATCTTGAACCATCTCATCGGTGAGCTTAGCAGACATCATAGCGTATCTTCGAGCAGCTTCTAAATCACCTTTCTTAACGGCTTCCTCGTACTTCTTGATCGCGTCTTCTTTGATCTTTTTCCTCCTAGCTATTTCTTGTGCTTTAAG
>JAGGVR010000002.1 GCA_021157925.1 Staphylothermus sp.
AAGAGTTATAAGAACTAGGAGGATTCACTATATAGAATTGATCGAGAATACTGAGAGATATGTATTAGTTAGAGTTGGTTGTGAAGCAGGTACTTATATGCGTAAATTAGCTCATGATATAGGATTATTACTTGGTGTAGGAGCACACATGAGGGAGTTACGGAGGACAAGAACTGGTCCATATAAAGAAGACGAAACCTTGGTCACTATGCAAGAGGTGAGTGAAGCACTATATATGTGGAGAGAGATGCATGATGAAAGATACTTAAGGAAAATTATACTACCAGTTGAAACAGCAATTGCTCATTTACCAAAAATAATCATACGAGACACAGCCGTAGATGCAATAGCTCATGGAGCCAATCTTGCAGTGCCTGGAATTGTAAGACTAACTAATGATGTAAAAAAGGATTCATTAATAGCAATACTAACGTTAAAAGGTGAACTAGTAGCATTGGGAAAAGCATTGAAGAACGCTGAAGAAATAGCTAGTCTTAAAAAAGGAATTGTTGTTAAGACTAAGAGGGTCTATATCAAGCCAGGTATTTACCCACCCGTATGGAAGAAAGGTTCAGGGAAATGACACATTATTTTAAAGGTAAGAAACAAAGTATTGGTAGAAAAATACTTATCCCATTTACATTTCAAGGATTAACATTAGAGTTCTATTCATATTCTTCTTTATTCTCTGGGAGAGAAGTGGATCTTGGAACTCGTCTCCTACTAGAACAAATTGAGGTGCCTGACGAGGGTAAGGTACTGGATATAGGATGTGGCTATGGCGTTATAGGTATTACAATAGCTAAACTAAATCCAAAACTCATAGTTTATATGACAGATATAAATCCATTAGCTGTAAAAATAACTAAATACAATGCTAAAATAAACGGGGTATCTGAAAGAGTAGTTATATTACAGGGCAACTTATACGAACCTGTGAAAAACATGAAATTTAATGGAATATATTCTAACCCACCATTATCTGCAGGCATGGATATTGTTAAGGAAATAGTATTGAATGCTAAGAAATACTTAACAAATAATGGTATAGCACAGTTTGTTCTTGCAAGAGGAGGTGAATATCTGTCTCGAGAAGCATCGAAAATATATAGTTACGTTAAGGTAATCAGGAAAAAAGGATATACGATCCTCAAATTAAAACCATAAGATTATGAAAAACATATGTTATATGAACGAATTCTTAGTGTAAGTAAAGAAATTTGGAGAATAAATAATATAACTCCTTACCAATAAAAACAAAAATAGCCGGGGTGCCCGAGCGGCCTAAGGGGCTGGCCTTGAGAGCCAGTGGGCCATGGGGCCCGCGCGGGTTCGAATCCCGCCCCCGGCGCCATTTCTAAAATTTATACAGGAAAGAGCAATGCAGATTGGTATAGTTGAAGGGTTTTACGGCCCTCTCTGGGACAAGATAACTAGACTATCTATGATCGAGTTTATGTACAAGAATAATATGAATATATACATATATGGTCCCAAATGGGATCCGTATCATCGAGACAGATGGTATTCTCCTTATCCTAGCAATTACGTTGAAATGTTTGTTGACTTAATAGATTATGCTAATAGACGAGGAATTGAAATAGTTTATGCGATATCTCCTGGATTAACTATTGATTATTCAAGTAAAACTGATCTTAATAAATTAGTTAAAAAATTAGAGAGAATGATGGAAATAGGTTTCAGTTCCTTAGCAATATTCCTCGATGATATACCCCCAGTATTAAGAGGTAAAGGGTTTAAATCGCTGGCAGAAGCACAAGCCTCTTTAGTGAATTACGTTGATGAGGAACTTTCACCTGATAAAATAATGTTTTGTCCAACATATTATTGGAAAATAAAAGAAGATTATTTAAGAGAATTAGGGGAGATCCTAGAGAGTAACGTATATATAATGTGGACTGGTCAGGCAATTGTCCCGATAAAAATAACGTTAGACGATGTAAAAGCCTTTTACGAAGTTACAGGAAGAAAGGCATTCATATGGGATAATTACCCAGTTAATGATTACTTCTTGTTGAGAGGATATAATAGATTACATCTGGGCCCCTTCGAAGGAAGAGATCCACGCATATGGGAATACATCTCAGGCTATGTCGCGAACCCTATGATCGAGGCTGAAGCATCAAAGATACCATTATATACATTATCAAGATTCTATGTAGAGAAACAAAATTATGACCCAGAAAAGTCTCTTGATGAAGCAATAAGATCATTGTTCCCAGAAGAAGAATATGATACTGTAAAGTATTTCGTAGAATTAAACAAAGCATCACCATTCAATCCATACGCTGATAAAGTTCCCACAGAAAAAGATATTCAAAAACTAAGCAATACCTTAAAGGAGTTAATGAATATACGTAATAAAGACTTTCTAAGAGAGACAAGATGGATTAGAGAAAAACTAAAATCTATACTAGAGAAACTTTCAGGAAAGAGCGTTAAGATAAATCATAGAATACAGACAGCAGGAGATTACTATTTAGATATGGATCGAGAAGAAATGATCTTCTTCTTCGGCGAAGTGATTAAAACAAGAAAAATATGGATATAACGTCTTACATTTTTTTTGAATTTCATAAATCCTATACAAATATCCTTCATTAGGAAGATTATAATCCAATAGGAGTTTATTTTGCACTAATCCTCTTGTTACAAATACTAACCGCAAAGTTTTTAATAAAAACAAAATATATAATATACATGAATCTATGTGATTAGGTGAGTGAACCATGCCTGGACAAATACCATTAATAGGAGAAAAATTCCCCGAACTAACCGTTATGACTACTCATGGACCTAAGAAATTACCTGATGACTATAAAGGTAAGTGGTTTGTACTATTCAGCCATCCAGCAGATTTTACACCAGTATGTACAACGGAGTTCGTAGCTTTTGCTAAGAGATATGAAGACTTTAAGAAGCTAAATACAGAACTGATTGGATTAAGTGTTGACAGTACATTTAGTCATATCAAATGGATAGAGTGGATCAAGGAGAAGTTTAATGTTGAAGTACCGTTCCTAATTATCGCCGATCCACAGGGCAATGTTGCAAAGAAACTTGGTATGTTACATGCAGAATCCGCAACCCATACAGTTAGAGCAGTGTTCATAGTAGATGATAAAGGCGTCATAAGAACAATACTGTATTACCCATTAAATGTTGGAAGATTAATTGATGAAATATTGAGAATAGTCAAGGCATTACAGATAGTGGACAAATATGGTAGAGCAATGCCTGCTAACTGGCCTAACAATGAATTAATAGGTAAATCAGTAATAGTTCCACCAGCGGCCACCATACAAGAAGCCGAAGAAAGATTAAAGAAATTCACTTGCTACGACTGGTGGTTCTGCTACGAAGACATAGTGCCCGAAGAAGATATAGAACTAGTAAGGAAATTCCTCGAAAGAGCAGCAAAACCATCCAAATAGGTAGAGGATTTTTCAAGAAAATGGACTATGAATATATAAATTGTCTTTTTTCAATAACTCGTTCCTAATATTTAACAATTTTAATCATTTGGAACTATATGTGTAATTAGAGGTAATCCTATATGAATAACTCAATTGTCTATAAATTAACTGATAAATTATATATGATAAGATATAATGATACAGAGATTAAGTACTTCGAAGCATTATGGGAAATACCTGAAGGAATTACTTATAATTCATACTTGTACCTAGGCGAAAAAACAATATTATTTGATACATGGAAAAAAGGTAAGTGTACAGAATATATTGAATCTATAAAGAAAATAATTGAGCCAGAGAAAATAGATTATTTAGTAATTCATCATATGGAACCAGATCACAGCGGATGTATAAAAGAAATAATCAAGTATAATCCTAACTTAACTATTATATCTCATCCATTAGTCAATAAAATGATTAGAACATTCTATGGAATAAACAATTATAATTTTAGAGCCATTAAAGATAATGAGGTCCTAGAGATAGGTGATGCTAAGCTAAGATTCATATATACTCCTTGGTTGCATTGGCCTGAAACAATTATGACTTATTTAGAAAAAGATAAAATACTCTTTAGCGGTGACGCATTTGGTTCATATTCTATACCAAAAGAAATCTATGCAGACAAAGCTGATAAAAAATACATTGAGTACATGAAGAAATACTTTGTAACTGTTATAGGGCACTATAGACAACATGTTTTAAAGAATCTTGAGAAACTCTCAAAAATAAATATCGAGCCTAAAATAATAGCGCCTCTACATGGTGCTTTGTGGAAGGATTATAGCTATTTGGTGGAGCTCTATTCTAAATGGGCAAAAGCTGTGAGCGATAATAACAAAGTAACAATTATTTATAGCTCTATGTACGGTTATGTTGAAGCAATGATTAAGAAAATCATAGACGAATTAACTAAGCGGGGTTGTGATGTTCATATATACAAATTTACTGATACAGAACATAGTTTTATTAGTGAAGTATTAATGGATGTTATAGATTCTAAAGCAATAATACTTGGAACAGCAACTTATGAAACAGGTATTTTTCCATATATGAGATATATTGTTCAGCTCCTGATAGATAAGGTAAATTCTAGGAAAAAAATGTTAATTGTAACATCTTATGGATGGGGAGGCGTTGCTGGTAGATTATTAAAGAAAATGCTCGAACAATCACAATTTGAGATAATAGATATCATAGAATTCAATAATACATATACTCCTGAAATGTTTGAAAAAATAGTTTCTGTTATTAATAAATTATAATAATTCAATGGTAATGAGGACATGGAGTTCGAGGAATTACTTAATAATGCTAGAAAAGCTCTAATGGATGAATTGTACGCAGCAGCGATCTATACTAAATTAAGTAGATTATATAGGAATAAGAAAGTATCTAGTAAACTCCGATGTATTGCGGAAATGGAGTCTAGACATGCTGTTTTCTGGGCAAAATTTCTGAAGAAAAGGGGATTTGATACTTCTAAGATAAAAATAAACCATCTTTTCCTTAATACGAAAATACTATTTTATAGAATCATAGGCTATGTATTAACGCTTAAGCTACTTGAAAACGAAGAAAAGGATGCTGTATTATTTTATTCTAAACTTTTAGATAGCAATTATTTATTCCCTGATGAGAAAGATGAATTAAAGAGAATTATTGAGGACGAACTTCTACATGAACAAGAAATTGCGGAGGAAGAAGAAGCTTTCAAGGATTTTATGGAACATATAAGAGACGCTGTTCTTGGCATGAGTGATGGTTTAGTTGAAGTATTATCTGTTGCAGCAGGATTAGCAGGTGTTTATGGGGATCCTTTTAACGTTGCTGTTGGTGGTACTATAGTAGGTATTGCGGGAGCACTGTCTATGGGTATAGGATCATATACTAGTGTTAAAGCACAGAGAGAAGTTAGAATAGGTGTATTAGAAAAGATAAAGCTCATTGTAAAATATGTTCCCCAAGCATTATTTGAACGGGTAAAGAAACATATGGTTGCAAAAGGTTTTAACGAAGAAACGGCAATAATCATTGCAAAAGAGTCCATGAATAAAGAAGAACTATTATCTAAAATAATATCTGTTGAAGAATATGGTTTAACAGAAGAAAGGCTCGAGGATCCTGTTAAGGCAGGACTATACACAGGCATATTTTACATATTAGGAGGGATAATTCCGTTGATCCCATACTATTTAAGAGCACCAGTGTTATTTTCATTACCAGCGTCATTTATTATAGCAGCACTACTATTAGGAGGTATGGGATTCGTCATAGCTGTTATTGCCGAGATAAATATTAAAAAGAAAATGTTAGAACTAATCCTTGCTGGAATAGGTTCGGCGACTCTAACATTCATTATAGGTAAATTAGCATCACTTTTACTAGGTGTTGAAGTGGGATAAAAACGAGTAGTTCATTAATTAGTTCTTTTTTATTTTAAAAACTATAACTCTATCTCCATAATAGTCCTTAAGTTCTATTATTCTCTCTATTTCTGTTCTTACACCATGATCCTCTAAAATATACTTGAGGTCTTCGATCCAATCGTAAAGACCACAAGTTTCACAGCATGTTCCCGAGAGCTTGATTTTTATTTTATCATCGCTTAGTTCTATGAGTTGTGCTGTTGCTTCCGGTGATCTATACCTATTGTATAATTGAATTGATTTTTCTATTTTTTCTCTTAGTTTTTGTTTATTCATCGCCTATCTGCCAGTAAATTGTGTATTATTTTAGTCTTCTACAATTATTTCTTTCCTATTTTCCCATAAACCGTGGAGGTTACAATAAGCTATTGCATAGATAGTGCTTGTCTCTTTAAGTTTAAGTTTAATTTCTAGTTCGGGCTCACTATATATTGGGATTAGATCAATTGAAGCCACTAGTATTGGGTTAAATTTTCTTGTCTTTTCAGCTACGTAGATCTCTATTTTTCTTATTGAGTGTTCAACGGTATTAGGATGAGGCCCGACACTAATTTTTATCTTAAACTCTTCATTGGCTTTTACTTTGTCTGGTGCTATAATTTTAGGTGTATGTGATTCTACTTTGCTAAGTACTTCTCCTGTAGCAGATTCTGGACTATATATTAATTCTGCAAATTTTTTCATATTTATCACCATTATTATATTGTTAATTTTAGTGATTTATAAAAATATTCTTTATAAACAAAATGGTTTAATATATTAACAAAATTTAATAATATTTATAATTGGTTACTGATAAAGCATCATATGTTACTTGTTATCAAGTATTTATTATAGTGCTTGGTACATAATAGTATTATAGAACTATCAATAAGCATAGTAAGTACTTAATAAAGAGGTGGTACGAATGCACTGGATTATAAGCTCGTTCATTGGTAATGGTGTTATAGAAGCTACTAATAATACGACAGATATTGTTCAGCAAATAATATCCACAGCTTCATCAAATCCTTATATTGCTGTTTCATTAATAATACAAGTTCTACTGGGTTTTGCGCTCGGATATTTCTCAGTAAAAGTATTCAAATATATACTGGCATTTATCGGAATATTGGTGCTCGGCTCGTTTTTAAATGCGTGGAGTTTTGGTGGAAGCATAGAAGAGACCATTTACAAATACTATGAAGGATTTAAAGACCTTATACCCGTTATTAAGAATTTACTAATAACTCTGGGAATTCTCACTGTAGGTCCAGTAAGTATAGGTTTTATTCTAGGCTTAATAGTAGGATTTATGAGGAAGTAAATAAAAAGTAGAGAATTTTTCTAGCTAATCTTATTACTTTAAGTTTTATATAGGTTTAGCAAAACCCCATTTCTCAAGAGCTCTTGCTAATTCTTTATGTGTTTTAGCGTATTCATCTAATGGTATCTTCTTTACTATTGCCTCAAGTGCTTGTCTTACTGCCATTGCGCCAGCACGTGGTCCGTCGGGATGTCCCAGTACTCCACCACCAACTTGGATTACCAAGTCTGTTCCTAGGGCTTCAATGACGCCGGGAAGGTTTCCTGGGTGTAGTCCGCCAGATGATACTGGCATGGCTGGTTTTATATGATACATGTTTTGTTCTAGATGAAATATGTCGTCTGGGTCTGGTTTGAAGTATTTTTCTCTTAGAATCCTTGCATACCTTATTACATCGATCTTGCCTCCCTCGAGTTTTCCTACACCAGCTGTTCCTATATGTAATTGATCGACACCGATTATTCTGTATAGTTTAGCTAGTACATACATCGAAATGCCGTGGTATGGGTTGCGTGTGAATGCTGCATGCATTGCTCTATGAGCATGGATAGCTAATCCATATTCTTCTGCAAGGTCTCTTATGTAGGTTAGAGCAGACCATCCAGTAATAACTACATCCACCATAACGTACGGGTTTCCATAGTCTGCTACAAGTTTCATTCTTTTCTTGACTTCCCTTATATCGCTTGTAACGTTAGCGAACCATACTTTTTTCTCGCCTGTTTCATTCTCAGCTCTATCTATTGCCCTCATAATTGCTTTTGCTCTTTTCTCGAATTTACAATAGCTAGGACTGGTGAGATTTTCATCGTCTTTAATATAGTCCATACCCCCAACCAATATCTCATAGGCAAGTTTTTCCACTTCTTCCGGTGAATAGCCAACTTTAGGTTTTGGAACAGTACCGACAATTGGTCTATTAGTAACTCCAAAGATTTTCTTAACACCATCTATGCCTTTTCCAGGTCCTTTAAAGTCTTCAAGGAATGTTTTCGGTAAATATATATCTTCTAGCCTAATTGCCTCAACTCTTTTCATGCCAAAAATGTTTCCAGCAATTGAAGCAAGTAATCCCGGTAAATTCCCTTTTTCGAATAATTCAACTGGATAAGCTATTCGAACAATCCATGATCCGTCTCCTAGGTCTTTGAAATAATATGCTTTTCCAGATAATTTCTTAACTCTTTCAGTATCATACCAGGGATACAAAGTAGTCCATGTTCCTGTGCTACTTTCAGCCGCTACTCCACCAGCTGCGTCTTCGATAGTGAATCCTTTTGCTGGTTTTATCCTGAAGACCGCTATTATGTCTTTTTCGGGATCTGGCGTATAAGTTTTATCTATGTATTCTCCATAAGGTTCGAAGCTGTGAGACACGTTATTCACCTCCTAGAAATAACTTGTTCAAAAATCTCTGCTGTGTTTAATATTTATAGAAGTGTTAATTAATCTTTTATACCTGGTGAGCAACATGAGTAACAGCCTCTCTGAGAAAATAGTAGAACGCGGTCTACCTGGGAAATTTGATTACCTAGAACATACCGCCGATATTTATATAGTAGCGTATGGTTCTGATCTATTAACTCTTTATGAAAATGCTGGGTTAGCATTATTTGAATCAATGACTAATACAGCTGATTTAGAAAAGAAGATGAAGAAAGAAATTGTAAGCGAAGGCTTCGATCTTGAAAGCTTGTTATATAAGTGGTTAGAGGATTTGCTCATGTTATACTATAGTGAAAACATTATGTGTGGTGAAGTCAAAGTTTATGAGTTAAGTATTAAGAGAAGCGATGAAAGCGAAATATTATACATGATTAAGGGAGAATGTATTGGAGACATATTTGATCCTGAAAAATACGAGCCGAAAGTCGAGATCAAGGCTGTGACTTATCATATGATGAGGATATTAAAAGATGAAGAAGGCTGGAGAGCTTATTTTGTACTAGATATATAGCTCTTGATCTTGTTGACGCAAGTTTTACAAAAACGTGCTTCTTTATAATCAACTTCTAATACATTATTACTAAATCTCATAACGCAGTTATTATTGAAACAATGACTTAACCCAAGTAAATGTCCAAGTTCATGCAATAGTTCTTTAACCACCCTACTGGCGTATAAGTTGTAATCTGGAGGATTACCGTAAAATATAGGATTCAACCTCTTAGTATAGACAGTAGCAATAGAGTACTGGGGAGCTGCTTGTCCAAATAAGAAGTTATAGGGCTCAGTATATGCATCTATGTATCCTACTCCTAGAACGAAGAAATTGTTGTTCGTTACATAGTCTTTGAATATTTCATATAGTTGTTTAATAATACATAACGATTCATATTGTACTCTTTTCCAATTGAAACATTTCATGGATGGTTTTATCGTTGTAGGCCATATATTGATTTCAAGGTCTATCCTTATTTCTGAAAATACATTGTTAATTTTCTTTTTCCATTGAATGAGATAGTCGTATATATTTGTCCTAGTTAATGGAGCAAACAAGACCTTTATCATAATTATTCAACCTATAGAGGTCTCTTATAATTAAGTAATTATATGTTGTAATATTAATTAGTAAACCTTTAATTTTGTATAGAATAGTGCCGCCGCGGGGATTTGAACCCCGGACAACCCGGTCTTCAGCTTCGCCAGCCCCCCATATGAGGGGCTCCGGGCGCTCTCCCGGGCTGAGCTACGGCGGCATATATCAATAATATACCTTTATTGTTTGGGTTTATTAGTTTTATTAGTATAGATAATTGCTTTATTCTCGATCTCTTATTAGTATTAAACGGTGATAATCAATGATGGTGGTTATTCTAGCGGGGGGGTTTGGAAAAAGATTAAGACCATATACTGAAGAAATACCTAAACCCCTAGTCAATGTTGCTGACAAACCGATCTTAGAATGGCAAATTGAGTGGTTGAAGCGTTATGGTTTTAATGAGTTCGTGTTGCTCGTTGGCTATAGGAAAGAAAAGATAATTGAACACATAGGTAGTGGTGGGCGTTTAGGAGTAAAAGTGACCTATGTTGTTGAGGACGAACCACTAGGTACTGGTGGCGCGATCAAGAATGCTGAGCATATTTTATCTAAAGAAGAGAAATTCCTAGTGCTTAACGGCGACATATTAACAAATCTGAATCCATTAAAGCTTTTTGAGAAATTAGACGAAAACCCAGAATTTGTAGCAGTAATAGCAAGTATTCCATTACCGAGCCCATATGGTGTCTTGGAAATAAAAGATTCAAAAGTCACAGGATTCGTAGAAAAACCGAGATTAAAAGATTATTGGATCAATGCTGGCATATACGCAATGAAACCAGAAGCTCTCCGATACTTCCCGGATAAAGGAGATCTGGAAAGAACTGCGTTCCCAGCAATGGCTAAGGACGGAGTTCTAGGAGCAGTTAAATACACAGAGGTGTTCTGGAAATCTGTTGATACCTATAAAGACCTAGAAGAAGCAACAAAATCCATTATAAAACTAGGCGGTAGATTATAATTTTTCAGATTTTCCGGCTCTCATCATTGCTTTATGCGCTCAAGAGACCCTCTTGTCATCATTTCACAAACTATGTTATCTATAAATGCTCAAATATTTTAAACCGTTAATTATTAAAATATCCTATTGGTAAATGGATATAAGTGATTGTGCGGCGGTCGTCTAGCCTGGACTAGGACGCCGGCCCTCCAAGCCTTAAACGGACTGTTCGAGGAGAGCCGGAGATCCCGGGTTCAAATCCCGGCCGCCGCACTCTCTCCTTAAATCAATCCTAGTAATCCTAATGCTATCCCTATTGGGATTAGTGAGAGTATAACTAAGAATGGATGGATTTTCAACACTCCAATAGTAATTATGACGTATATAGTGATAATAGATAGAGTTACTAGTGTAGATATTCCTAGATTCTTTAAGTATACCTCTCTAAAAGTAGTGTAAAGAGCCAAAGTGATAAGACCTATAACACCTGCTTTTAACGCGTTTAGAATGGATTGAACGATTTTATTGTTAATATAACTGGATAAGAAATAAACAATGGTAGTAATCACTGTAAATGGCGGTAATATAACTGCTGAGGTTGCAATAATAGCTCCTATGATCCCAGCAACTTTGAATCCTATATAAGTTGCAGCGTTAACAGCTATGGGGCCAGGAGTGGAACCAGCAATAGCTACAAGATTAAGGTATTCATCTTTACTTATCCAGCCGGCGTCTTCAACTATTTCTCTTTCAATAATAGGTAGTATTGCCCATCCACCACCAAATCCAACAACTCCTATTTTCAAAAATCTTATGAATAGCTCCAAGAGTATTTTTAGAGATGTCATTGAACTAGCCCTATTCTTTTCATAAATAAATACTCAAATATAGCGATCTTTATTTACTGACATATTATATCTTTAATACTATTTGTCCCTTTACTTTACCGTGCTTTAAATCGCTTAATGCTTCATTTGCATTTACTAAGTCATATACCTTGATCTCTGGTTGAATATTTGCTTTCTCGGCGAGTTTCAGGAATTCTTGTACATCTTTTCTCGTAACATTAGCTGTTGTTTTTATTTCTCTTTCATACCATATGAGTTTATAATCAAGTTTCTCTATCGGTGTCATATATATTTCTCCAAGAACTACCCTTCCACCTTTATCAAGTTTTTTGAGAGCTTCAATAAAAACCCATGAAACAGGCGCATACACTATTGCAGCATCTAGTTTTTCAGGTGGGTTTTCTTCTGTTTTTCCAGCCCAGTCAGCTCCCAGTCTATAAGCATGTTCTATTTTCCACGGTGAATGAGTAAATACATATGCTTTTAATCCAAGATATTTAGCAGCTTGTAAGATAAGGTGTGCTGATGCTCCGAATCCAAATAGGCCGAGTACACCTTCTTTTCTTTCTACTAAACCCGTGAGCTTAAGAGCCCTATATCCTACGGCACCTGCACATAGTAAAGGTGCTGCGTGATAATCATCATGTGTTTTTGGCATTTTATAAATAAAATCCTTGTGAACAATCATGTATTCGGCGTATCCTCCGTCAACACTATATCCAGTGAATAATGCTTTATCACAAAGATTCTCAAGCCCTCTTCTACAATACTTGCATTCTCCACAAGCCCAATAAATCCATGCAACACCTACTCTATCCCCAACGCTAACATTATCAACATTTTTCCCTACTTCTTTGATAATACCAACGACTTGATGGCCCGGAATTAATGGGAGTTTTACAGGTTCTAATTCTCCCTCAACTATGTGAAGATCTGTTCTACAGACACCGCAACATCTTATTTTTATCAATACTTCGTTATCTCTTGGCTCTCTGGCCTCAACTTCTGATAGCTTCAACGGCTTCTTTTCTATGGGAGACGGCTCATATAGTACCATGGCTTTCAACGCGACTCACCAAATAAAATTATTCAAGCTTTGATTATAATTCTTTAAATATTGCGATATAGTATTAAATGCACAGTAAAACAAGAGATTTAGATATGGAATCTTTAGCTATAAACATGGTGTTAATAAATTGATCGAATTTGTATTTTATTATATTGTGCCAGAAACTGTTATTAATAATATTTATTTTATTGAGGAAATGTTATGCATATTGCTAGTAGTGTTACTTATAATTGTTTCATTATTTGAGAGTCGAAATATATATGGTAGATTATTCTTCACAATAACTGGTTTATTCACACTAATAATGCATTATTATGTACTCTGGTATATGACTAGATTCGAGAACATCACATTATATCCGATACTCGTCGTAGAAACTACATCAAGAGGTAGCTCTATAAGTATAGATTTTGGACAATTAATACTTCTCGGAATATTGATTGTTTGGAGAAAACAAATTATTAAATACTTTATAAAAGCTTCTGAAAAATAATCAATATATTACTATTACAGTGATTAGTATTGAAGATAATAATTTCTAATATTGAATATGTGCCCTGCATCATTATCGAAAGAATTAATAGATTTGTTGTTAAAACACGTATAGGCAATAGAGATGTTCTTGTACATATAAATAATACTGGTAGATTGAGAGAGTACTTAGTAAAAGGAAAACAAGGATTTTGTAGACCTATTAATGGTAAGAAGCTAAAATATAGGTTATTCGCAGTAAGTGATAGAGGTTATGGTGCATTAATTGATACATTTCTTCAAGAGAAATCCTTGAGATAATCGTTAATAATAAGTATATCGAATGGTTAAAACCTTGTTCTATAATAAGACGAAATATAAGATCGAAAACGTTGTTCTTGACTATTTGTTAAAGTGCAGAGATAAAACCATATATACGGAATTGAAAAGTGCTGTACTGAGAATAAATAACGAATATGCATCGTATCCTGATGCTCCTACAATTAGAGGTAGGAGACAAATAGAAAAATTAATAGAGATATCTAGAAAGGGGTTTATGTCATTAATAGTTTTTGTTGCTGGTTTACCTTTTATGAAGGGGTTTAAGCCATTTATAGAAGGCGACCCAGTAGTTGCTTTACTTCTAGAAAAGGCACTAGAGAACGGTGTGATGATCAAGTCTTTCAACGTATTTTTTGATCCATATACTCGAAGCATTGTATTAGATAAAGAAGATCTGAAAATCAATATATAGGCGGCAAAGTAAAGTTAATAAACGCCACCAACATACACACAAATACCGAGAAGCCGCCGTAGTATAGCCCGGCCAAGTATGCGGGCCTCTCGAGCCCGTGTCCAC
>JAGGVR010000130.1 GCA_021157925.1 Staphylothermus sp.
TAGGTGAGAAAGTATATACAATATCACCTACAAGCATAAAGGTATTCGACGAGAACACATTCAAGGAAATAACAGAAATACCCCTTCAATGACAAACAATAAAACAGTGATGACAGTACTGTTCCCCCGCCTACGGTTTTTGGGTTTTCGTAGGCTGGTTCATCACGGCTTCGGGTGTGCCCCCTCCCACCAGCCCCTTCGCACTAGCAGTTGCTGTTACATAGTTACTGCTCGGGACTGGTGGTCTCGGAGACACCCCGATACATTATCATCAATAGTACTGTGCAGTCAGATTTATAAATTATTACAGTCAACGCTCAACACTAAAATATATAAGACCAAATCCTAAAGCAATGCACAAAAACCCAAAAAACCTACAAACCAGAAACTGCATCATACCCTCGAACGACCTCATTGAGGGAATGAAGAACCGGAATTATACTGATTCATATATAAATCCGCTGCAGCTACTTGTCCAAAAGAAACACCGCCATCATTAGCTGGTATATGTCTCGGTAAATAGACTCTCAATCCTACTTCATTCAGTTTTTCTCTAATACCTTTGTTAATATATGTATTGACAGCAGCACCGCCAGAAATTACTACACCAGAAATTTTTCTTCCTTTGGCTCCTTTGCTTATTATTTCTCCCAATAAGTATCCATAAGAGTAAAGTATGGATCTAGCGAATATTCTTGGATCATGATTCTCCTCTTCTAGAAGCATATATATTGCTTTTGAGTAATCCAGTACGTATAAGCTGTTCTCAAGCCTTATCTTCATATCGATGAGATCGTTTCTAACAGCATAATCAGCTACAGCTTCTAATTTAATAGCTGGTTCTCCTTCATAACTCCTATAATGAGCTATTCCTAAAAGTACCGAAACCATGTCTAAGAATCTCCCAGTACTAGATGCTGGAATATATCTCCGCATATTTACAAGATTATATACTGCTTCAATTTCCATCTTTCCCAATGGGAGTTTTTCAACTAATTTTTTCCTCTTTAATAACTCAATTATTTCTTCAAGGCTATAACCGTTTAATGCTAAGAAACCAGCCACTAGTCTTGCAGGATATATCGTGTCTCTATCACTTGTCACTGGTACTTGAAGTATTGAACCTATTCTATTATACACATATTCATGTGTATTGAATAAGAGTATTTCACCACCCCATATAGTATTGTCATCACCCCAGCCAACACCATCAATAGCAATACCAATGACCTGTCCCTCTAGACCATTATCAATAGCAGCACCTAACACATGAGAATAATGATGCTGCACCTCTACAATTGGTAATCCATGTTCTTTAGCAAAGGTTTCTCCAAGTCTCCGAGAATAGTATTCCGGATGTTTATCAATTACTATAATTGCTTTACCTAAATTGATCTTATAGTTTCTAATGTAGTAATTAATAGCTTTAAGCAGATCTTCTTGGGCAGAAACACTGTCAAGGTCTCCAATGAATTGTGTAGGAACGATTTTATCGTCAAAACCTATAGCTCCACAATTATTCAAATCAGCTCCAAATGCAATGTACTCATATAATAGTTTCCTCTTAACCCTGATCCATGTTGGTGCATATCCTCTACTCCTTCTAAGAAAAACCCATTTATCATCAGTTCTCCTAAGAACTGAGTCGTCAACTCTATTAACAATCTCACGATCATGTACTAGGAAGTAATCAGCTATATTTGATAATTTTTCACGAGCACATTTCTCATCGGTACACATTGGTTCTCCTGTAGAGTTACCACTAGTCATGATTAAGAATTTGTCCTTTGTATTCATGAGTAACAAGTAGTGAAGACCCGTATATGCTATGAATACTCCTTCGTGAGACAATCCTGGAGACACATATTTTGAAACAGGCGAGTCGCTTCTTTTAGGAAGCAAAAGTATGGGAGCTTGTGGTGATCTCAAGAGCTTCTCAGCATCATCATCGACTACAACGATCCTGTTTAATACCTTTGTATCCAAACCCATGATTGCAAATGGTTTAGATGGTCTTTTCTTCCTCTGCCTAAGCAATAAGACAACATCATCATCTGTTGCTTTTGCAGCCAGATGATATCCTCCAAGACCCTTTATTGCTAATATATATCCTTCATCTACTAACTTTGCAGCTGTAGTTATGGGGTCATTTGTGCTTATTTCTTTCCACTCATTATCATATAAGGTCAGCCGAGGCCCGTCACGAGGACAACTTATTCCTTGAGCATGATATCTCCTTATATTATTGATATCCTTGTATTCCTTCAAGCACTCCTCACATAATCTATACTTCCTCATACTCGTATTTTCTCTATCATATGGGACAGAATACATCATAGAGAATCTAGGGCCGCACCAAGCACAGCTATTAAATGCATACTTATACCTCCTGTCCTTAGGATCTAGTATTTCCCGTAAACACTCCTTACAAATAGCAAAATCTGGCGGAATATTGGATCTTAGGAAAAGTTTTTTCTCGCTAGGAAGTATTTTAAAATCGTTATAGTTCCTAGGAATTTCCTCACGTATAATTACTTCCTCAATAATAGCTGGTGGTGGTTTTTCCTTGTAAAGGTCTTCGAGGAACGATTTTACACCAGCGTGATTTCCCTCAATCCATACCTCTACTTCTGATCCACCAGTATTCTTAACATAGCCATATAGCCTATGCTTATACGCTAATCTATGAATAAAAGGCCTGAAACCGACACCTTGAACTAAACCAATTATTAGTATTCTCAAAGCTACTCGTTCATTCATAAACCTTAACCACCAGCACAAAAACCATACTTATCTATTAAAGACAGGCGGTTTAAACAATTTATTATACTAGGCTTCAACTGGAAAGTATTATTAATCATATTCATTAACAAAATAATTATAAAGTAGGAAATAATGATAGAGCTAGGTAAAATAGACTTGAATTCAAGTATTCTGCTAAGATCCCTTGAGCGCAAAAAGAGCTTGATCAAAGCACTTAGTATTAGGAAAATAATTGAAATCAATAAATGCTTTGATAATACAGGAAATATTATTACACTCCCAATAGTTTTCGAAGAATTAAAAGAATTTTATTCATTAATATTTAAAATAAAACTAAATCTAGACAACGACGTTATTAATTATCTTTATATAATAGGTGATTTAGACGCATTAATCAAGATCAATGAAAAACCATTCTATGGAGTAGATCAATGGACTAAGACAATACCACTACTGATAAATGATCCAGAACCATTAATTGAGATCCTAGTTTATCCTGAAAAAATAGTTGGGGAAAAATACAATCCTATTAAAGTAGATAAAATAATCCTAATCGAATATGATAAAGAGATATTCGAATACGCAGCTCTAGCAGAGAACATTATATATTTAATCAAGAGTATTGACGACAAGGATTTAAGAAAAGAACTACTAATGTCTCTTTATAAATCAATGAATAAGATACACTTACAAACCCCCTCGCCAAAACAATTACTAGGGATAAATCTTCTAGAAAAAAATGCTTTAACTATATACCCAATGCTTATAGATGAGCTTTTAAGAATGATCAAGAACAAGCCTCAAAAACTAACAGAGAAGGGATACGGCTCTATAAATTGGGAAATATTGAGAAAAGAGGTAAGAATAGCCAAGGAAGAACTAGTAAATAAGCTAGAAGAACTTATTGAAAAATATCCCAAGAGAGGAATATTACATGCCATAGGACATAGCCACATAGATGCTACATGGCTCTGGCTACCAGAAATGACCAAATGGAAAATATTGAAAACACTTGCTAGGACACTAACACTTTTAAAGAATAATAAAAAAACCGTATTTGTAATGTCCTCCGCTCTCTATTTTTCATGGATCAAGGAAGCTTTCCCAGAGATATATGAAGAAGTCAAAAAGATGATTGAGAAAAATAGAATAATCCCTATAAGTGGAATGTGGGTTGAAAGTGATGTTATAATAACCCCTTCAGAAACCCTTGTAAGAGAATTCCTCTATGGTCAATATTTCTTCGTGAAAGAACTAGGAAAGA
>JAGGVR010000081.1 GCA_021157925.1 Staphylothermus sp.
GGGGAACAGTACTGTCATCACTGTTTTATTGTTTGTCATTGAAGGGGTATTTCTGTTATTTCCTTGAATGTGTTCTCGTCGAATACCTTTATGCTTGTAGGTGATATTGTATATACTTTCTCACCTATGTATATGGTTCTTGAAGCACTTGGATGCTGTAATATTGTTACTGTTTCTACCTTGTCGTCACTATATTTGATCACGAGTATACCAATTGATCCTAGATCCCAGTCACTTGTCTGATATCCTATGAATATCCTATAGGATCTTATTGGTATGAATATTAGTTGTTTTTCGTAATCAATTGTGAAGGCGTGGTAATTGTATAGAACTAATGATGTTGAGTCATCGATTTTTATCTTTGATAATTCTTTTATATTTCTAGGATCACTAATGTCGTATAACGATACTATTAAATCATTGTTTTCTACTCCTATGCCTAGTAATCTGTTATTGCTAAGTGGGTGTAGATACTCATTATACCCTGGTATTTTGAGGTATCCTATTATCTCTGGATGATATGGATCAGTTATGTTAATAGCAAATATTGGGTCAACTCTTCTATAGGTTACTATAAAGAAGTAATTATCAATTATTCTTGCTGCATATATTCTTTCTCCAGGAGCAATATTTGTGATGTTGCTGATTTTCTTCATGGCTTCGAGATCAAATATTGTTAATTCATTATCAACACTTGTAAACGATATTGATGGATATACATACAATGAGTAGTTCCAGCGATAAGAATATTCTGGATTCTTTGCTTCAGTTACTGTTATTTCATATTTCTTTATATTGCCATTTTCAATCACTGTTATTTCCCTGTTGCCAGTTATAGTAATTGTGTGAGGATTGACGATCCAGTAGGATAATGTTATCTTATAGTGTTCTACTGTTGTTGCTACGACAAAGTATTTCTCTTTGTAGACTTCCATACTGAATTGATCTCTAATATTTCCCTCTGTTACTAACTTACCTTTATAATCTAGGTTTAATGCATTGATCTTGAATACATAGAATGTAGTATTGTCTGTACCAATGTATTCTTTTGATGATAGCTCAGTATTTATTAATGTAAACAAGCTTTTGATTTCCTCAGCTGTTAATGTTTCTAAGTAATCATATAATACTTTCATTGCCTCTTCTAATTTGCCTATATCTAAGTATGCGTTGATTTCCTGGCTTATCTTGTCAGGTAGGAACTTGGTTATAGTTTTGAATATTTTTATATTAATTACTCTCTGATACCATGGTGTATGTGAAGCTATTATCAGGTACTTATAAGACATGTAAATGCGCGAGTAGGGTCCTGCTACGAATGAGTAGGTACTATACTCTCCACTAGTAACGTTTAATGATAATATATTAGTGTATGTTGTTGGTTTATCTTCTATAACATATATTTCGTTGGCAGGTACTGGTTTGTTATTAACTAATGGTACTATGGGTTTACTTGGTTCGAGTGGTTGTGATGTTATCAGGTACAATATGTTGTTTAATAGCCTTGAACTCACAGGTCTTCCTGTCATGTCTATCGAATATGCTTGTTTGTATTTATTATTCTCCCATACATAAACATATATTGTTGTATTAGTCGTTCCTTGGGGAAGTGTTATTTTTAGTTCTTCTCCTGGTAAGCGGAGTTCAAGAGGTTTATTGAGTTCATTAATTGTTATAACTACGAGGTATTTGTCTAGGAGATATATTGATGATATTGTTGAATTGAATGATTTTTTCCATAGTAATTTGTAGGTGTTGGGATCTACTATGTATAGTTTGTTTGTCCAAGCAACAGCTATTTGTTTTCCATTAGTTTTTACAATATCTGGTTCATCTATTCCTTTGACTTGGACATTTGTTACAGAATATCTGGTTTCTCCGAATTCTCCCCCAGCATATTCTTCTCCTAATTCTGATCCTGTCACTGTTGGTGTAACTACCGTTGTTGGAACCTCATATGATTCTCTAAGACCCATCGATAAAGCAATGATTTCTGGATATTTAAATACAGTCGTGCCTAATTCTTCGTATTTTCTATACACGGTGCTTATGTATTCAAATAATTGGCTATACGTACTAAATGATGCCATACTCTTTATTTTCAATTCTTTTTTAGGCATCTCTATAGGTTTCTGATATGGAGTTTCAGTTGTTGAGTATATGTATTCGTATCCGGGAGAGGTGAGCGTAGTACTTGCTGTAAACATGAAGAATGAATAACTAAGTAGGGGAATCATTATTCCTATTGCTAACACGATTGCTCCTATTACTACTAGTTTTGTTCCATCCATGTATCTCTCACCTGCTATATAATTTACCCTAAATACCTAGATAATACTACGTATTGAACACTTCGTTTTAAAAAGTGGACAGTTTTCCTGATCGTTTTAGAACAGTTTCTTCTTACTTATGAGGCCTTCGTAAAAGAAAAGTATGAAAGCTATTGAAGTGATTAATAGGGTTATTCCTTTATCTATGTTGATGTTCCTTGTTCCTAGTATTACGATAATTTCTCCTATGAGTACTCCGAGAAAGAAGAGAGAGTATATGAGGAGTCTAGGAATCAGCTTGTTCATTAATATTATGTACCCTTCAATATTTATTTTCCTATTAACAGTGTATCCATTGATATCTCTCTTAATAATCCCGATGCTAGCTAGTTTTTTCAAGTGATAATGAATACTACTTGGCGCCATATTGAGGGTTTCTGCTATTTCTCTCACACTTTTAGGTTCTTTCGATTCTAGTAGGTAGACATAGATTTTCAGTGGGACCCCTGTTAGTTCGATATTTTCTCTTTTGTTCTTCATATTTGCTCCCATAGGAGTTGCTAGTTGTCCTATTATTCGTTTATTTTCTGTGTCTAGTTTATGTATGAGATAATATTTAATTCAATTCTTCGAACACGTTGTAGTTTTTCGCTCATTACTTATTTTCGTTAGGAGTTCCTAACATTATAATTATTATTCTTATCAATGGATAATTTATCACTGGGTGTACTATTAAATGGAGAAACAAGAACAAGTAGAGAAGAATAGAAAGGTTGTGGAAAAGAATAGAGACTATAGGATCATCCGGTATACTCCATGGCTAGTGCATTTTAACACAGGTGCATGTAATGGTTGTGATATTGAGGTATTAGCTGCATTAACGCCACTATATGATCCAGAGAGATTTGGTGTAAAACTTGCTCCTAGTATTAGGCATGGAGACATACTTGTTGTTACTGGTGCTGTAACCAAGAAAGCTGCTGAGAGGCTCAAGATTCTTTATGAGCAAATGCCAGAACCTAAATTCGTGATAGCTGTTGGTGCTTGTGCTTGTAGTGGAGGTGTCTTTCATAAATCATATAGTGTATTAGCCGGTGCAGACAAAGTTGTGCCAGTAGACATATATATTCCGGGATGCCCTCCTCGTCCAGAAGCTATTCTGGATGGTATTGTTAAGTTATTGAAAAAACTTGAGGAGGAGTAAGCTCCCTTGTCATACAAAGATGTTTTAAATAAATTAGTTGGGGAAGGATTATTAACTCCTTCTGGCGAGGTCAAGCCACATAGACTAATATATGTATTTGAATCAGGAAAAATTAGAGAGTTATTCACAAAGCTCATAGATCTAGCTGGTGTTGAGGGCTTTTATGTCTCGACTATTGTTGGAACTGATTTAATGAAAGATGGAAAGATCAGGCTCGATTACTATGTAGTGTTCCTTCCCCAGGAAGAAACAATTGTTTTCCGCACTTTTCTCCCACGTGAAAATCCTGAAATAGATTCTTTACTTGATATTATTCCTGGTGTTTTGTCTGGTGAGTGTGAAACATATGATTTACTAGGTGTTGTCTTTAAGGGTAATCCTGCTTTAAAGAGAGGATTCTTTGTTCCAAAAGATGTTTATGAGAAAGGGATTTATCCGTTAAGGAAAGACGCGAAGGTGTAGTAGTATGGCTATTACAAAAATTATAGAAATACCATACTCACTGGAAATACCAGTGGGTCCCCAGCACCCTGCTCTTCACGAACCCTTATTGCTTAAAGTCTATGCTGATGGAGAGGAAGTCGTAAAGGTAGAAGTCTATACTGGATATAATCATAGGGGTATCGAGAAACTCGCTGAGAGAAACTCATTTTACAGAGACATATTCATTGTTGGAAGAGTCTGTGGTATATGCAATACTGTTCACGCTAACTGCTATGTACGCGCTCTTGAACAAATACTTGGGATAGAGCCCAATAATAGAGCAAAATACCTCAGAGTACTAGCAATGGAGCTAGAGCGTATCCATAGTCATATGTTAATAAACGCTGTTATGGCGGAGATAATCGGTTTTGAGAGCCTCTTCATGAACATTATGCTTGATCGTGAAAGAATAATGAAAGCCAAAGAAATCCTTACTGGCAATAGAGTATTAGCGGACTATATGATGGTTGGTGGTGTTCGTAGAGATATAAATGATGAGAAGAAAAATAAATTGCTCAAACTCCTCAACAAAACTGAGGAACGTGTAAAATACTATAAGCAAGTCTTTATGGAAGACGATACTATTCTCAAGAGACTCGTAGATGTAGGTATTATTACCAAAACAGATGTTTTAAAATACTCTCTCATAGGTCCACCGGCTAGGGCTTCAGGGGTCAAGATCGATGCTAGGGCTTCAGACAAGTATGATGCATATGATGAGGTACCCTTCAATGTAGTTGTAAAGAAGGAAGGAGACTCATGGGCAAGAATGATCCTTAGATGGGATGAAGCGTTAGAGAGCATAAATATGTGTAAATACATACTCGAAAACTTACCCAGTGATGGCAACCCTGTCCCTGACGAGAAAAGACTTCCAAGAAGATTCCCTCCCGGAGAAGCCTTTACTCGTGTAGAGGCTCCACGAGGAGAACTAACATATTATGTTATGAGTGATGGTAAACCAATGCCTTACAGAGTAAAGATAAGGACGCCTAGTTTCAACAACATAATAAATACAGCAAATGTATATCTAGGTCACTCAATAGCTGATGTACCAGTAATTCTTGTCTCATGGGACCCCTGCATATCGTGTATGGAAAGAATAACTGTTCTCGACTTAACAACTGGTGAAAGAAAGAGAATGCATTTGAAAGAACTAGCTAGGGGTGGGAGGAAATGGGTAAGCCCAAGATACTCGATCTAATCCTTAGAAACCTCCTTAGCAAACCATCAACAATAGAGTATCCGAAGAAAGAAACAGTTATAGAACCAGATGCTCGTGGCAGACATTACGCTGATCTCAACAAGTGTATTGGTTGTAGCTTATGCAGTATAGAGTGTCCAGCAGATGCTATCAAGATGACTCCTATACCTCCCGAATATGAGGCGCCGAAACGTAATCCTAGGAAACTTTATCCGGTAATAAATTATCTTCGATGTATATATTGTTATAGGTGTATAGCTGTTTGCCCAACTAATGCATATGTTTCAACTAATGAGTACAGATTAGCCACTACTGAGACAATTTATTCAGACATGCTTAGCTTATCAACACTCCCTAAGAAAACGGGGTGAGATGAATGGATTTCAGTATTATACAGTCTTTCATAATATATGTATTACCAATATATATGGTAGCGTTTGTGCTTTATACTATTAGGGCTTTAAAGGGACCAACAATATCTGATCAAGTACTAGCTATAGATGCTATGTCTTATGACTTGGCTGCTTTCCTAGTTGTTTTATCAATATTTTTCAAAGAACCCATCCTCATAGGTACAGCTATAGTCTTAGCTCTTTGGATATATGCTCTTGACATCTATATAGCTAAGTATTTGGAGAAGAAAGAGGTGGGCGAGTAATGATAGAAGATATACTAGTAGTCATAGGCATGATCATGATCGGTGTTGGTGCCGTAGCTGATTTAATCGCAGCCATTGGTATGAATAGGTTTAAGAACTTTTATCTAAGACTACATGCTGCTACTATAGGTACTATATGGGGTGCTTTTGTCCCATTAATAGGTGCTTCCCTAGTAGCTACTGGTTGTTACTGCTTAGGTTCTTATCGCTGGTTTGTCACAGGAGGAGGCATTATCACTGCTTTTCTAGTATTGATCCTAGCCCCTGCTGGCAGTCATGCATTAGCAAGAGCTACTCATCGCTCTGGTCTTGTAAAGGTTGAGCCGTGTGTTGTTGATCATCTGAATGAAGAAATGTGTGTAAAAGAGGGGTGATAAATAATGCTTACCTATGAGGAAATAATGTTATTAGTAACTGCTTTGGCATCAATATTCTCGGTTATAGCTGTTTATTATGCTATTATGGAGAAAAACCTTGTTAGAGCAGTAGTGTTCTCGGCGATTCAGAGCACTATTTATGCATTCATCTATTATATGCTTATGGCTCCGGATATTGTGTTAGTCTATATTCCTGTGGCTGTTGGCTTGTATCCTGCCGTGATATTGATTCTCATAAGTAAGACCGAGAAGGTGGAGAAACAATGAAGCACGTTCTCGGCTTAATAATCATACTGTTGTTTATAATAGGGTTTAGTTTAGTGCTTACTGTAGCTGGCAACTACATATTACCGTCACAAGAGATCAGGAGTTTAGCAAAGTATTATCTATATTTAGCATATAATCCATGGCATAGAAACTTCACAGTCATGTCCCCCGAAGCAGTGACTAGTATTGTATGGGATTTCCGTGGCTTGGATACAGTGTTTGAAACAGCAGTATTCTACCTTGCAATCATTGGATCAATAGCTCTTGGTAGAGGAATAGTAAAATACTCGAAGCCATCGGGAAAGCTAGGCTTATCATTAATAGTTAAGACGGTTACAAGAATATCAGCTGTTATGATCATAGCTGTAGCTGCTTCAATAGCTTTACACGGACACCTCACACCAGGTGGTGGCTTCCAAGGAGGAGCTACAGCAGCTGTTGCACCATTACTAATACTCATAATATTCTCACACTACTACTTGTTAGAGAAAGGTGTTACAAAGGACCTAATGCTGTTTCTGAGAAGCCTTGGCTTAACGGGTATTGGTATAGTGGCAATAATTGTTTATCTAATGGCATTGCCTCAAGGAATACATGCTTATGTTCTCCAAAACCAGCCAAAACCCGATAGTAGTATTGGTTTACCAGCATATATTGATGGACAACTAATAAGTGGTACTCTATGGTTTTTCAACATATCAGAGTTCTTTGCAGTTATGGCTGGTTTCACAATTGTTTTCTTATTAATAACAATTCCGGAAAGAGCCTTCAAGAAGGAAGAAGAGGTTGAAAGACAATGATCTCTTTGTCGACTTATCTATTAACAATAATAATAACGTCAATGATCATGAATCTCGCACTAGCACTATATGGTATATTCTTTAAACCGCATCTTACAAAGAAAATAATTGCATTAACAATACTTGGAGATACTGCTAATACCTTTGCAATAATAGTTGGTTATCGAAGATGGGTGTTTTCAAATACTCCGAGTAGACCACCCGTACTAGTTAATTATACAAATGTGAGCCAAGAAGAGTTAATTAAATTTGTCAATACAGCTGTTGACCCGTTGCCTCAAGCACTCGTACTAACAGCTATTGTCATAGGACTTGCTGTGACATTGTTCCTCGTATTCCTAGCTCTCCAAATCTATAGATTGTATGGAACACTGGATGTTAGAGAAATAAAAAGACTTAAAGGGTGATTACCAATGAGGGCCTTAAAAATACTGGTTGTTGGCGTACTAGTATTCGTCACATACATAGTATTTAGTGGAAGCATCTCACCATACGATCTTATATCAGGTCTAGTAGTAGCATTAATAGTAGCTGGAGTTATGGCAGGATTCACTGTTGAGAACCCATTAAAACCACTTGATCCAAGACGTTGGGCCTGGCTAATAGTATATGCTCTATACTACTTCTTCGTAGCAGAGGTTAAGAGTCATCTAGATGTAATGTATAGAATCCTTCATCCAAAAATGCCTGTTAAGCCAGGGATAGTCGAAGTACCTTATGAGCTTGAAACAGACTATGCTATAACAAGTGTTGCTAACTCAATCACCAATACGCCTGGTACTGTTGTTGTAGATCTAGATCCCGATAAGAAAACGTATTTCGTTCACTGGATCTATGTAAGAACAACTGATCCTCAAGAAGCCCGTGAAAAGATTTCCTCGAAGTTCGAGTATTATTCGAAAAAAGTATTTGATTAATAAAGGGGTGGTCATGGATGGACTTAGTGGGTTTAGCTCATGACTTGGCTGGTTTAACTGTTCCCATATTAGCATTATTTGCTTTTACACTACCCTTACTAGCTAAATTATTTGGTGAAAAGAGATTTCCAGCAATATATGCGTTGATAGCTATGATTTTTGCAGCATTGTCTTCAACAATAGTATTTATTGGAACAAGGGTTTATGGTAAACCATTATTCTATAAGTTCGGAGGATGGCCCCCACCAATAGGAATAGTATATGAAGTTGACGGCTTCAACGCCATCCTAGCGCTCTTCACAGCTTGGATAATGTTATTGATAAGCATCTACAGTATATGGTATCAAAAACACTTTGATGAACCAGAATGGTACTATATATTACTAATAGGCTTAAATGCTGGCATGCTAGGATGCCTCTATACAGGCGACGTTTTCAACCTCTTCGTAATGCTTGAAGTACTCGGTATTTCTGCTTATGCATTAGTAGCTTACCATAAAAATAAACATGAAGCCTTAGAAGCATCCATGAAATACGCTATAATCGGTGCTACAGCTACAACGATCTATTTCATAGGACTAGTAGTAATATATGCAGTCTATGGTACACTGAACATGGCGGACTTAACTGTAAAGAACTATTATCTATACCAAGCGCAGAGAAGCGGTGTAGCACTATTATCTAATACAATAGCGGCTGTTGGTGCTTCCTCGCTCTTAGCTGTATCATTAGCACTATGGGTCTTCACTTATAAGTCAGCACTATTTCCTAATCATTTCTGGTTGCCTGATGCTCACCCAGAAGCACCAACCCCAGTATCGGCAGCGCTATCCGGACTGGTAGTTAACATAGGTGTATATGCGACAGTGAGATTTCTCTACACAATATTTGGTCCACTCTCTCCACTCGAAGTATATTATCGTGAAATAGTACTACTGATTCTCCTGGTACTTGGTTTTCTCGGCGGCCTCGTTGGGGCCTTGCTTATGATTGCTCAGAAAGACATTAAGAGACTACTAGCATATAGTACTGTAAGCCACATAGGATTGATCTATATGGCTGCCTCTATAGGCTTTATGACGAATAAACCAGAAGCAGTTATTCTCGGATTAACTGCTATGCTCTACCATATCATAAATCATGGTTTGGGTAAAGCATTATTATTCATGGCTAGCGGTGTATTCATAGACGCAGCTGGTACTAGGAACATGGATGAAATGAGAGGTGTTGGAAGACTATATCCAATTACTAGTTTAGCGTTCATACTAGGGTTCCTCAGCATGATGGGTCTTATACCCTTTGCAGGATTCTTCTCAAAACTATTAATGTACCAAGCATTTATGGAGGCTGATCTGCTCTTACCAGCTTTAGCGATCATAGTAATATCAGCAATAAGTGTTCTAGGATATGCTAAAGCTATGTACGCTATAGTATTTTCTTCAATGAATAAGGAGTATGAGAAAATAAGTCTAAAGGGAATCAATTATATGCTACTATTAATGGCTCTAGCACTAATAGTTCTTGGAGTAACGTATCCATATATTAAGGACATACTATACGGTATTGTTTCACAATACTTAACACCCAATAGAATCATGTATTATAGGTTCTTAATGAGGTGATCACGGTGGTTGTTCAGCACATAATAGGTGATCCAGGGCTAGTGGCTCTATACCTGACAGCCTATATGCTCATAGCCTTAGCCGTATTAGTAGTTATATTTATAGCAGTTAGCTCTAAGAAACGCCGCGTCACAACGATATATTTATCCGGAGAACCAGAAGACGTTATTAAAGAGCATGTACCAGCACCAGGTCATTTATATTGGGGCTTTATGAAGAGATTTGCTCGTAGAACATACGAGTACCTAGTAGGAAAGATGCATACGGGTAATTTACAGGATTGGATAAACTTTATGGTTTCATGGTATGGATTACTACTCTTATTATCAATTATACTAGGAATAATCTATGTCTACATGAGGTGATAGGGGATGATGGCAGATATATTGACTCTAATATTCTCAATACTTATCTATCCAGGACTATTATTCTTGTTTAGTTTAGCATTATTTACCCAGTATTTGTATAGAAAATTAAGTGCTCACATGCAGAAAAGAATGGGGCCAACATATGTTGGTCCTAAAGGTGTTTTACAGCCATTCTATGATGTATGGAAACTAATACATGTTAAGGAAGAAGTAGTTACAAAATATAGTCTACCACTGATTGCTAAGTTCTTTGCATTGACAGGATTAGCAGCAGCTATTACGGTGACCGCATTACTTCCACTAAGCATTTATAGGATTATAGGAAACTATGATTTCCTAGTATATATTTATCTATGTTGTTTATGGATACCCCTCTCTATGATAATAATGAGCTTATCAATGCCAGGACCATATACTAGTATAGGAGTTTCTAGAATATTATCATTTATAACAGTATGTGAACCAGCTTATTTTGCCTCGCTTTTAGTACCAGTAACACTTGTCAGCAAAGACTATTCACCAGTATATAGTATATATACAGCCTCAGTAAACATATGGAAGTATTGGCTAAACCCCTATACAGTACCCTTACTAATACTATCATTAATAGCGGCACTAGTCATTTTACAAGCAAAAGCTATGATACCACCATTCAACATCCCTGAGGCTGAGCAAGAAATAATTGCTGGTTTTGAAACAGAGTTTTCCGGACCAATTCTTGGCTTAGGCATATTACTACATGATGTTGATGTGACTATAACAATATTATCAGTAGTATACATATTATTAGGTGGTCCGTATCCATTCCCGCACCTATCTATACCCGGCATTGTAATTGTGATCGTAAAATATCTGGCAATAGTGCTTATATCAGCTGTAATTGAGAACATATTCGGTAGATACAGGATAGAACAAGCACTTTACATAATGTTAAAATATGCACTAATACCAGCATTAATAGCACTGATTCTTGCGATGATATATATACTTTGAACCTGATAATCTATATAAACAATTGAGTAAACCCTACTCCATGATAGGGGAGAAAAAA
>JAGGVR010000153.1 GCA_021157925.1 Staphylothermus sp.
ATGACTATTAGGCTAGGATATGCTGATGGAAACATAGCTTATTGTGAAAACCTAGAACCCCCGGAAGCATATACTACTGAACCTGTCTGCCCAGATGGTAGCGAGTCTAAACTACTTAGAAGAGTCAGCTATGTAGATGCTCCTGGACATGAAGCCTTAATGGCAACAATGCTTAGTGGAGCAGCTTTAATGGATGGAGCAATACTCGTTATAGCAGCTAACGAGCCATGCCCACAGCCCCAGACATTAGAGCATTTTGTAGCACTAGATATCATAGGTGTAAAGAACCTAGTAATTGTGCAGAACAAAATAGACGTTGTTAGCAAGGAAAGAGCTCTTGAAAACTATAGGGAGATAAAGAAGTTCCTAGAAGGTACATGGGCTGAAAACGCACCGATAATACCGGTAAGTGCACTACATAAAGCAAACATAGACGCATTACTTCAAGCGATGCAGGAAGAAATACCAACACCAGAAAGAGAACTAGATAAACCACCACTCATGTATGTAGCGAGAAGCTTCGATGTCAACAGGCCAGGGACACGTCCTAAAGACTTGAAGGGAGGAGTAATAGGTGGTTCGCTCATGCAGGGAATGATAAGGGTGGGTGACGAGATAGAGATAAGGCCAGGTGTTAGAGTACCTATTGGAGCCGGAAAAGGAAGATACAAATATGAACCAGTGATAAGTGAAGTAGTGAGCTTAAAGTTCGGAGAACTAAGTGTAGAAGAAGCAAGGCCGGGAGGACTACTAGCTATTGGGACAAAACTAGACCCATCACTAACAAAATCAGATGCACTAGTAGGAAATGTTGTAGGAAAACCAGGACATTTACCACCAGTAACAACAAGGATCAAAGCCCGTTATAAATTATTACAAAGAGTCGTAGGCATGAAGGAAATGGTCAAAACACCTCCTCTACGGAGAAAAGAAATAGTTGTCATAACAGCTGGTACGGCTATTAGAGTAGGTGTAGTATTAAACGTTACACAAGATACAATAGAGATCCAGCTAAGAGACCCCATTGTAGCGTGGGAAGGATCAAGAATAGCTATAAGTAGGAGAGTGCTTGGACGATGGAGATTAACTGGTTGGGGAATAGTAGAGGAGGTATCTTAGACAATTAGCCAAGAATGAATTTTTACAAGTAAGAGGCACTAAGATGCCGAGGAAAAGACCAGTTATACTCCTTGATACAAACATGTTATTACTAATAGCTAGTGGAATAAATGTATTTGATCAAATAGAGGAGAAACTCGAGACACGTCCTATTTATATTGTGTTAAAACCAATTATCAGAGAACTTGAAAAACTAGCAAAAAAACCACAGCCTTCTATTAATAAAAAAGCTAAGTTCGCACTAGAAATAGCTAAGAAATATTGCAAAATAATAGAAGTAGAAACAGCTACTGGAGAAAAAGTAGATGATGTTATTCTAAGATATGCATCTGAACATAGAGTGGCTGTTGCTACAAATGATAAAGAACTTAGAAAAAGACTACGTATTCATGGAATTCCAGAAATCTATCTACGGGAAGAAGGAATGATAATAGAGGTTGAGGGATTAGAATACTGGGATAATTAGAAAAACTAAATATTATAAAGGGATATATTATTACTCTAGTTTTTATAGTTAAAACAAGAAAATGTTGTGGATGACAAGTAATTAATTGTGGTGTGAACTATGGTTTATCGATTATATAGAGTAAGAGATGTTGTTAGAATACCTCCTGAAAAATTCAGTAAGCCACTAGAAGAAGCTGCTCTCGAAGAACTTAGGAAGACATATGAGGGTATCATTACGAAGAATATGGGTATAATTGTTACTGTTTTAGATGCTAAAATAGAGCCTGAGGGAAAAATAATTCCTGGAGATGGCGCTACTTATCACAAAGCAGAATTCACTTTATTAGCGTTTTATCCTTTTATAAAAGAAGTCGTTGAGGGAGAAGTAAACACTGTTGTAGCTCATGGAGTCTTTGTCGACTTGGGCGCATCCGATGGCTTTATATTCATTAACCAAATAGCTGACGAAAAAATAGACTATGACCCTACGAGACCAGCACTAATCCTCAGAGAATCTAGAAAGATACTTGAGAAGGGAGATAAAGTGAGAGCTAGAGTATACAATGTAGCACCACTTCCTGGCAAGGGCTTGCGTGTACAAATGACTATGAGACAACCGTATCTCGGCAAAATAGAATGGATTAAGAAAGAATTAGAAAAACAACGTAAATCAGAGAATAAATAAATATTAGGTGTGTTCAATGCCTGCACGCGGAAAACCCTTCAAGGCTTGTAGGAAGTGTAAGGCATTAGTAAATAAAGAAGCAAATATATGCCCTATATGTGGTTCATCAGATTTTACAGATGAATGGGAAGGAATGGTCATAATAATAGATCCAGAGAACTCAGAAATAGCTAAAATGCTTGGAATAACTAAACCAGGTAGGTATGCGATTAAAGTTGCTTAATAAGAAGCATTTACCCGTACTCAAGCTTCCATCTTTTCTTAGGAAAATTCTTAGCACACCAATGGGTAAGCTCCTAGTTAGTGATAAGAAATTAATTAGAAATATAGAAGTTGACATAGCAATTGGAGATATCGTATCAGAAACTACAAGGAACCTTCTCCGTGTCATTGATGGTAAGACTAGAAGAACTATCAGTATTAGAAAACAAAATATAGAAAAAGAATCCTTTAAAGCAATAAATCCTCCCGGCACATTGAGCTTAAATACTAGAACAATTACAAAATGCAAAAAACTAAAAACATTATATATTATAGGAGAAGAAGACCTAACTCCTCTAGCATTCTCGTTCGAATACGAGGACGCTATTATAGCTTATGGACAACCTGGAGTAGGATTAGTTATATTAACAAGCAATAAAATAAATGCTATAAAAGTATTAAAAACATTTAAACCCGACATAATTGTTTATAATAATGCTTAGGATATGAAAAGAAAGACATTAACTAGTCGGAGCGTGTCCAATATGGGGAAAACAGTGAAACTAGGAGAATTCACTGGAGAAATACTCGAAGATAAATATAATCCATTAATAAAAAGAAGAGAAGTAATTGTCAGAATAGCCCATATAGGCAAAAGTACGCCGTCAAGAGGGCTCATAAGACACGAAATAGCCAAGATCTATGGTGTTGAAGTAGAAAAAGTATATGTTAGAGAAATAAAAACAGAGTATGGAATGGGCGTATCAAACGCTACTGTACACATATATGACTCTGTAGAAAGAGCAAAGCAGTTCGAACCTCCTCATATTATTAAGAGGAATGAATATGCTTCTCAATCTTATCAATTAGAACAAATGATGAAAGAACAAGGCATGGGGTGAACAGTAAATGGCCCATGTACATAAACTATATGAATATGACTACAAGACAGGCAAGATAAAACCTAAGAACAAGAAATGTCCAAAATGCGGAAGCTTCATGGCATTTCATAAAAAACCTATCCCAAGATGGCATTGTGGAAAATGCAGCTACACCGAGTATATAAGAGAATAAATGACTACTAATATTCTGCATTGTTTTCAAAAATAATTATTTTCAACCCAGAAAAATTGTGATCAATATGTATGTAGATATTCTAGGAAATGTTAAAGACAACATCTATATATTAGGAATAGAGTCAACAAGCCATACTTTTGGCATCGGAGTAGTAGAATATAATGTTAGAGAAAAATCGTTAAAAATAATAGCTAATGAATATGACCGCTATGTACCTATGAAGGGAGGTATTCATCCTAGAGAAGCCGCCCTACATCATACAAGGACCGCCCCCCAAGTATTGAGAAAAGCTCTGGAAAGAGCAGGAATTAAAATAAAAAACATTAATGCCATTGCTGTAGCTCTAGGACCGGGCTTGGGTCCATGTTTACGTGTTGGAGCCTCTCTTGCTAGATTTCTGGCCTCATACTATAAACTAAAACTAATACCTGTTAATCATGCTGTAGCACATATAGAAATAGGTAAATATTTATTCAACTTCAAAGATCCGCTGATAATATATGTTTCCGGAGGCAATACATTAATAGCTATTCAAAAGAATAAGAAGTATAGAATCCTCGGCGAAACACTCGATATACCGCTTGGCAATTTATTTGATACATTTACTAGAGAAATAGGTTTATCACCACCATATGTGATTGATGGAAAGCACCAAATAGATATTTGTGCCGAATGGGGAAAAGAATTCATTCCACTACCATATACTGTTAAAGGAAGCGACCTTAGTTTTTCAGGGTTATTAACCGCTGCTCTCATACAAGCAAAAGAATACAAGAACAACAAGGAGAAGCTGGGGAACATATGTTTGAGTCTTAGGGAGACAGCATTTAACATGCTAGTAGAAGTTGCTGAGAGATCACTTGTCCTAACAGGGAAAAAAGAAGTTCTACTAGTGGGGGGTGTCGCGTCTAACAAGTATCTTAGGGAAAAATTGATTGCTATGACAAGAGTTCATGGTGCCAAGTATGCTGGAACACCTCCAGAATATGCTGGAGACAACGGCGCAATGATTGCTTTGACAGGGTTTCTAAGCTATATATACAACATACACATAGAACCAGAAAAAGCATTCATTCGTCAAAGATGGCGTCTGGACGAGGTAGAACTACCATGGCTACCCAATTAGTGAATGTCTTTGATAAAGGCGCTGAATCAGTTATTATTCAAGGAGAACTTCTGGGAAAGAAAATCATTGTTAAATACAGGGTTAAGAAACCATATCGCCATCCCAAATTTGATGAAATATTTAGGAAGACAAGAACGAAGACGGAGGCAAAAATACTATCGGAACTATACATGAACAAAGTAAATGTGCCTGCACCACTCATAGTTGATTTAAAAAACTCAATCATAATAATGGAGCATATTGAGGGACAGAAATTATCTGATCTAATCGAGTACATGGATATTGAAGAATTAAAAACAACCGCATATCAACTAGGGCTTCAAACAGGAATAATGCATTCACTAAATATCTACCATGGAGACTTAACCCTAGCCAATATACTTGTTAATAAATCAAATAAGAAAATATATATCATCGACTTTGGACTAGCAGGCTATAGTAGAGATATTGAAGAATATGCTATCGATATACACTTATTAAGGAGAAGTATATTAGCATTAGCACCAGACAAGTTGGACGTATTTATGGAGAAATTTATCAAAGGTTATAGTGAATCATATCATGGAAACGTTCATGAAGTTCTACAAAGAGTAGAGGAAATAAGGTTAAGAGGACGATATGTTGAAGAAAGATTAAAGAAGAAAATGTTGAGGGACAAGTACATTGAGTAAAAAATATAAGGCAACAATTTACTTTTTAACAAATAACACCCACAAGTACGAAGAAGTAAAACCAATAGCCGAGAAATATGGTTTCCATATAAAAATGTGCAAAGATGTCGAAAAAGTAGAGATACAAAGTAATGATTTATTAGAGATCGCGAAATACGCCGCCTTACACGCATACACCAAGATCAATAAACCATTAATGGTGGAAGATGCTGGCTTATTTGTACATGCTCTTAATGGTTTTCCTGGTCCATATAGTAGCTATGTATTTAAAACAATAGGATATGAGGGAATACTAAAACTCCTAAAAAATTCTAGCAATCGGGAAGCATGTTTTAGATCAGCAGTTGTCCTCATATACGAACCATTTATAATCACGTGCCTAGGAGAGACCACAGGCACTATAACAACTACTCCCCGTGGTAATAAAGGTTTTGGATTCGATCCTATCTTCGTGCCTAGCGGTTCATCTAAAACATTTGCTGAAATGAGTATTAATGAAAAGAATATGTTTTCACATAGAGCAAAAGCTGTGAAATCTGCTTTTAAAAAACTAGAAAAAATGCTGGAATTAGGTTTAAAAACTGGTATCTCTAATTCCATAGATGATAAGTAAGGATGTTAATATGGGTGAAACGCCGTGAACAAGAAAAGAGACAAAGGACAATCACATTCAACAAGACCAGCTAGAGCTGGGCCCCCGAGATGGCTCAAACTAGACATGAGTCCAAGTGATATTGAGTTATTAGTAGTAGAACTAGCGAAAAAAGGATACGCACCCTCAATGATAGGTATTATACTAAGAGACCAATATGGTGTCCCATTAGTTAAACAAGTAACAGGTAAAAAGCTTACTCAAATACTCGAGAAATATAATGTAAAACTACCAGTACCAGAAGATCTACTCTTCCTAATGAAGAAAGCTGTTAATCTTAGAAGACATCTAGAAGAACATCCCAAAGACCTTCACGCAAAGAAAGGACTAATAGACTTAGAATCAAAAATCCATAGACTCGTCAAGTATTATAAGAGAATAGGTAAACTACCACCTGATTGGAAATACACACCAGAACAAGCAAAACTAATAGTTTCTGCATACCTCTAAATCATAACTGCTTAACCAAATTAATATAGCAACTATTTTCTTACAATTACAAAGAAAATAATTATAGCGATAATACTAATACTATTATTAAAAATATTCACTTTTAACAAAGAGGTTTAGAAATTGGTTGAATTACTTAATGATATAGTGAAGTATGCTAGAGAGTATGGAGCTATAAGAATTATTCCAAAAATAGATATAGACTCGTTGATCGCCGCTGGTTTATTATGGAAAAATCTCGAAGAACACAACATATCAGCAACAATAAATTTTGATCTTAAACTAGTAGTTGAAGAAACTGATATTCCAACAGTACTCATAAACTTACCAAAACCAGAAGAAGCTGAAGAAAATAAACAATTATTCAATTTAGTATACAATGGTAAAGAAAGCGTTTCTGCATATGTAGCATATTTTTTAGATAAATTGTTTATCACTAGCTCCTGGGAAAAGCTACTAGCATTAGTCCCCGGAATCTATTACGGCTTAGACGGCGAAGAAGGTTTTCCGGGACTAGAAAAACAATTACTAAAAGAGATAAAGGAGAACTTATCTATAAAATTTGGTTTTAAATTCTGGGGAAGAGACAGAGTTGGCTTACAAAAAGCTATTTATCGAACACTTATACCCTTCCTTCCAGGCTATACAGGTGATGCTGAAAACGTTAATAATTTACTTGAAAATGTTCTTGGAAAAACAAGTGGTTTAACAAAATATGTTTCTATAGAAGATGACGAAAAACTAGCCGCTAGGTTTTTGGAGAAACTTGTTAAAGGAATGAAAATAGATTTCAATACTGCAAAAAGAATAGCTAGAAAACTATTAGGCAACATCTATGTAGCTACGTTAAATAACAAAATAGTAGAACTAAACGAGTTCATCGGTTCTAGCCTAGTTTTTATATCTATTAAAAAAAATAATCTATATTACATACCGCTACTAAGCATAGATAAGGAATTATTATTCCAAATTTTGACAATCTACGAGGAAATAATAGATAGTCTTTGTCTAGACATATCTTTAGCCATAAATACTTATATAGAATCGAAAAAAGAACAGACAATCATAGAGATCGAAGAAGGATTAGCAAGACCTGAGATCATTGTAGAGATAATTAAGAGCATAGATGAAAATACTCGAAAAATGCCCTTAATTGTATCGATCAATGGAGAATACTTAACCACTGTCGACGAATTATTGAGAATAGGGAATGAACCATCTACTGTATATAGCAATTGTGATGCTGTACAACTGTGTCGTGTTGATAAACATGGTAATCTTATCCGTTCTTAAAATACGCTCAAGTAATAAAAACTACGTTGAATCTCTGAAGAAAACCCTTCATCCAGATAATGTAATAACTCCTGATTTTATGGAAATAATTGAAAACATATATAAAGACAACAATGAATATGTCTATGAAATAATTATTAAAGTTAAGCATTCGGCAAAAAACTTTGATTCCCTCAGGGGAAGCTTGGATGAAATACTATCAATAATAGAAATGATAGACGATGTTTTGATAATGCTTAAATAACCCTTAAAATGTAGAGACAAAGAGAAAAGAAATAACGTATAGGGGTAAACTAATATTGCCTGCACGCAGAAAGTTCGCTGTAAGAGATAAGTGGAAGCTTAAAAAATGGTATGAAGTCTTAGCACCAGATGTTTTTGGAAACATAGTTATAGGTACAACACCAGCGGATGACCCATTAAAACTAATAGGTAGAGTGATGGAAACAACCCTATATGATATCACTGGTGATATAACACAAGTCCATGTAAGATTATATTTCCAAATAATAGATGTAAAGGAAGATAAAGCAATAACAAGGTTTAAGGGACACGAGTTATCAAGAGACTATATTAAGAGCCTCATAAGGAGGAAGAGTAGTAAGATACAAGGTATATTTAACGTTGTTACAAAGGACGGATATCATTTAAGATTAACTATTATTGCACTTACAAGCTACAGATGCAACACTAGCCAGAAGAAAGCTATCAGGAAAATCATGAAAGAATATGTGAAAGAACGAGTGCCGCAGTTAACACTAAATGAGCTAATACAAGAAATGATCTTTGGCAAAATGAGCGCTGTAATAGCTGAGAGAGCCAGAAAGATCTATCCTATTAGAAAAGTTGAGGTCTACAAATCAAAACTACTAATGATACCAACACCGGAAGGACCTAAACCAGCAGTGGTAGTTTCACCTCTTCAGCTAAAGAAGTAAATCTAGTTCTTCTCTTTACACATAAAATACATTTAAAACACTATTCTTTAACAAGAACCTATTACAGTTATACCGTGTACTCAATTATTATAACCAATGATTAACTTATAGGAGTTTATGTCATACATTATATTTAGTCATCATAGTGTATCGGTGATCGTTATTTGGGCAAGGACTATAGTATTCTTATCAAAACCAGTATAGGATTTGAAAGAATTGTTTCAAGTAGAATCCGTGAAATAGATGATTGTGCCGAGACTTGGCCTAGTCCTCTAGGGTTTAAAGGACTTGTATTAGTTAAACCTTGCAAATACGATCGTGATACACTAGCTAAGCTTATAGAAGAACAAGTTATTGAAGCCGATAAAATAATACCTATAGATGTCGTAACATTAGCTGATCCTAATAAAATATGTTCGGAGATCAAAGATTTAGCCATTAATAAAATATCTAGGAACGAAACATTTGCTGTAAGAACAACGCGTCGCGGAAAACATGGTTTTACAAGCATCGATGTCAATGTAGTTGTTGGTGAATGCATTAGGAGATATACTGGTGCATCAGTAAATCTAAGATACCCCGATAAAATTGTTTTAGTAGAAATAATTCAAGACCATGCATATATAGCTATACTTCCTGGAAGCTTTGAGCATCACAAATATTCCCCTGAGAAAAAGGAGTTGCGGAGCTTCTTTAGGAAAATAGCTGTTGTTCAAATGCCTTATCTTGGCCCCTTAGATTCAGCCCTCGTCATGGGTAAGAGAATAGGGAGGGAGGTACAGAATTTTGAGGTTAGAGAACTGGTAATTGCGCCTGTAGGAATCATTGATGCATATCAATTAGAGTACTTTATTAGAGGGGTTAGGGAAGGAATAGAGTCAAGATATAATATACAGTTAAGAAGCTATCCATACAAACCTAGAAAAACACCTGTTTATCTCATGGATCTACATCAATTAGTTAGGGATAGAAGTAATGACGTAATAATAGTTTTTGAGCCTGAGGGAAAATATATTGTTGATGTAAAGGAAGAGCTGAAAAAATTAATACTTCACAAAAAGAAGAGGGTTAATCTCTTATTTGGCTCAAGAGAAGGAATACCTGTGGGGATATATAGATATGCAGACTTAGTCTTAGACATAGCTCCAGGAATAACTCTTTCTACAGACTATGCCGCAGCCGCTGGACTTATAGCTTTAGCAACAGTATTATATGATGAGTATAGGTCGATTAATAATGAAAGCCCTAATACTAGCAGCAGGTAAGGGTCTAAGACTAAGACCTATAACCGAGACAAGACCGAAACCATTAATTCCTATATTATGTAAGCCTCTAATAGAGTGGCAACTAGACGCATTATCTAGAGTAGAAGATGTCGATGAAGTACTCATAGTTGTTAGCTATATGAAAGAAAAAATTATAGAATACATTGACACAATCAAGAACAAGTATAAGTTCAAGATAAAATTCGTAGAACAATACCCTGAACTAGGCACTGGAGATGCAGTTATAAAAGCTATTTCTTATACAGACTTAGATGAAGAAACACTCATATTATACGGAGACATCTTTCTCGAAAACTGGGACATATTACAAAAAATAGCGGAAGCTGAAGAAAACGCTATTCTCGGAGCAAAGATCGACGATCCAAAAGACTATGGGGTTTTGATTATTGAAAACAATTACTTGCAAGGAATAATAGAGAAGCCCTTAAAGCCGCCGAGCAATATCATTAATGCTGGGATCTACAAGTTAAAGATAAGAGATATCGAAGAAAATAAAAACATACCTCTCAGTCCTAGAGGTGAGAAAGAATTTACCGATATAATTACAAATATTATCAAGAAAAACAAAATGATCAAGGTCATAAAGATCGATAAATCTGGATGGATAGATATTGGAAAACCTTGGCACTTACTAGAAGCAAATAAAATGGCATTGAATAAAATAGAGACTAAAATAAATGGTTATATAGAACCAAATGTCTCCATAAAAGGTAAAGTAGTTATTGACAAAGGCACTCATATAAGATCTGGTACGTATATAGAGGGACCAGCATACATTGGAAAACATGCAGAAATAGGTCCTTGTGCAAGAATAAGACCTTACTCAGTAATATGTGATGGGAGCAGAATAGGGTTCTCGGTTGAGGTAAAAGAAAGCCTTATAATGGAAAAAGTCAGGATCGGGCACTTAAGTTATGTTGGAGATAGCATTATATGTGAACACGTGAATTTTGGTGCAGGAACTATTACTGCTAATCTTAGATTCGATGATAAACCAGTTAAAATGTATATTAAAGACAAACTCGTGTCTACTGGCAGGAGGAAATTCGGGGCCGTAGTTGGAGCATATGTTAAAACGGGTGTAAATGTCTCATTAATGCCTGGAACAAAAATAGGATCATATTCATGGATAGCGCCGGGAGCTGTAGTGTATAAGGATATACCAGCTAAGAGTTTCTATAGATGGTTTGGGATAGGATATATAGAGAACTTACCCCAAGAATAAACATGGTAGAGCATCTATAGGTAAGGGAAAAGATATGAAGATTAATATTGATGAACTGAAGAAGAAGTATCCACATCTAGCTAAGGAATTGCTTGAAAACCCTGAAGGAGACATTGTACTAACCGTTAGGAAGCCATTACCAGATCCGTGGAGAGGGTATTTACCAGGTCCTATAGATTATATAAGGAGATGTAAAACACGAGAAGAAGCGATTAAAGTAATCGATTACCTTGAAAAACACGGAGAAATAACTAAAGAAGAAGCAGATGAGTTAAGGAATATTATTAATAATAAGGGATTAGAGTTCTTTGGTCCACATAAAAGAGATAACTATTATTATAGAAAAGCAGTTGAATATTGGAAAAAGCTTGCAAAAACTATTTCCGAGCAGCAGTAGCAACTATTTTAATAACATCATTGTCTCTTAATACGTAGTCTTCACCGATCCTCTCTTTTGTTTTAGCATTTATCGCGTAGAGGAAGGTTCTGCCTAACTCTGTATGAATCATATAAGCTAATTCTTTCACAGTGGTACCTTTAGGCACAAGATATGCATCAGGTAGTATGTTTCCATAGTGATCAGTAAATTTGTTCTGGTCTTCAACAGGATAAACAACGATTAGGTCTAAAACGTTGAATACAACATGATTTAATAATCTCTGTACACCTGTTCCTCCGTATTTTCTCAGCACCTTTTCTCTAATCATTTCCAAGACTCGTTTTTGTTGCTGAGATAACTTCTTTTCATCTATGACTCTGAAATCTGGGTCGCCAGGTATGTATTCTATATAGTTGTTTTGTGAAGCTTTCCTCAGAATATATTCTGCAAGCGCACTAATGGGGATAACCCTGTCTTCTCCAAACACTTTCTTTAATCTCAAGATCTTTTCTTCAGCATATGGTAGATCAGCCTTGTTAGCAGCAATAATGATTGGTTTACTAACTCTTCTTAATTCAACAGCAAATTTTTCAACATCAGACATATCCCATTTTCTCGGACTCTTGTCTGCTAGTCCAGCGTTTTCAATTGCTTTAACGACATGTTGTTTTCTCACACTAAGGCCAGAGAGGTTTTGTGTTATATAATCAATGGGGTTTTGCACTATGTAGATCTGCCTAGAGATCTTGTTTTCCCATACTTTCTTAACAACGCTTTTGAACCATTCATCAACTTCTTTCTGAATAGTTATTGCTTCTTCAACAGGATCATATGTTCCTGGCTTTGCAGGAGTGCCTTCTAAAG
>JAGGVR010000084.1 GCA_021157925.1 Staphylothermus sp.
CTAATTGTATTCTATGTGCTAGAACGAAATCATTTTTAATCGGAAATATTATTCCGCCATAGAAGTACTTATAGTAAATGAGTCTCGGATATTCTACGAAGGTTACAGCAGTTATATCTTCATTTATGGGTTTCTTTTCCCTTACTCTATCTATAACAATACTAGTATCTAGTATGGTCAAGGCAACCTCTCCTTCTCCTTACGTCTTAGCTCTCCTACATCATAGACCTCTATATCTTCAGTTAACTCCTCTGATTTAATACCAAGCATCTCTCTAACTTCGGAAACATCAACCCGACCACCAAGCCTTGCCAAAACAGCCTCCAAGATCTTTTTCACTTCCTCCTCAGATATCCAAGGAGGAACTTTTACAACAATACTCTTAGACAATAACATACACCCCTAGACTATATAGTCCTTTAAAAACCTATAATCCTTTTCACAATCTACACTTATATCAATTCCAAACATAATTATATCTAGTTCACCGATCTAACACGTTCTCTTATTAAAACATCTTTAGGACGTGTTCTTTTGAAATAAAGATTTGAAATTCCCGATGCTTGGGCTAGGGATCCATAGACCATTATTGAAGAAAACCAGCCTAACTATTGATCTGATTTGATCCGGGGTTTCTTTTTCAAAATTACCTCAACACGATATAACAAGATACTGTTCCATCTCTACTGATAGAGACGATGTTTAATTCCTAGATCGAGGTAATAGCACGTTTAGGTTAGGTTCTATGATCCGAAGAGGAAGTCGAGTATTTGTATGGCGTTCTTTTCTCCGCCTAGTACTTGTTTGCTGTAGAATTCTGTGTATCCGCATCTTGCACATGTTACTGCGACGTACTCATAGGTTTGCCAGTCAAGTAGTCTTGAAAGACCTGTACCAGTGAAGGAGTGTTCATTAATAATTATTTCTTGGCTACCACACTTCGGGCATCTCCATCGACCTTTGAAAACTTTATACCAGTTAGTCAACGCCACAGCCTCTGCAACGGTTTTTCATGCATACCTTAATACTCTTTATGCTTAAAAATATTGAAGACTAATCCGTAAAAGACAATATCTAAACTTTGATTATAAACAGATCTTTCTACAAAATAAAGGGATAAAAGAATAATTGCCGATAATACTTAACGGTAACTATGAGTGGTTATTATACCTGGTTATAAATGGCTCGAAATAGTCCCTGGTAGACGTAGTGGTAGACCCACTATTAAAGGTACAAGAATAACTGTTGATGATATATTAGAAATGCTTGCTGCAGGCTGGAAGCCCGAGGAAGTTGCAGAAGAAATAGAAATACCATTAGAAGCAGTATATGAGGGGTTGAGATTTGCATCCAAGGTATTGAGGAAGGTCACAGTAATTACTGATTGAGAAAACGTATTAATTACGATATGGGAGCTTGTTGATTCTAGGCTGTTCTTGTCAATGTTTTTGGTTTAAGTGTTTTGTTTAAAACCAGGAAATGTATCATGTTTTGTACAATTTTTCTTTAATGGAATTAGACTAGTTGGGGAGTAATAAGTAACACAGATTAGTGAAAATATATTGAGGCTTAAACAAATATATTACATAGAGGTGTCTTGCAGTTGTCTAAAGTGATCAAAGCTAAATACGAGAAAGGTGTACTAAAACCTCTAGAACCACTAAAACTGAGAGAGGGAGAAGAAGTTTTCATAAAATTAGAGACATATGAGGACAGGATCAAGAAATTACGAAAATATAGAGGAATTCTCGGCAAGGCCAAAAAAGATGAAATAGAAGAACTACTACTTGAAGCAGAATTTGAGAAATTATAGAATAGAGTGAATAAAATGAAAATTGTTGATACTAATATTTTTATTCAGTATCTTCTCGACGGCGAACGAGCCGATGAAGCTGAGAAGCTCCTAGCCTCTTTCTCCGATCTAGCAGTCACTATTGGTATTATCAACGAAGTAGAATTCGTAATAATAAGACGCTTAGCGAAGAGAAGGCTTGGTATAAAGTCCCTAATGAAGCTAAAAGAACACATTAGGTTAAAAGGCATAGATTTCGCATATGATAAATTAGAAAAATATGCTAATATGCTACAAGAACTCGAAATAACAATACTATGGGATTACGCAGAACCACGTGAACTACTAGAGATAATGGAGAAATATAGGCTTACACCAAGCGATGCAATTATAGCATTAACTTGTAAACACTATGCGATAAATACTATTCTTACCTTTGATCAAGACTTTAAGCGTATACCGTGGCTCACAGTAATTCCTTAATTTCGTCAACAATACTAACCAGTCTTGTCTCTAAACCTTCTGTACTTATTTCTAAATCTGAAAACTTTTAGTAATATACTATATTAAGAATATCTGAAAATGGTATCTAATAGTTTGGTGACAAAATACCATGGAATATGTCTTTCATCTGTCAATACCGCTGTCTGCATGGATAATATTACTCCTCATCTTAATTGTGTTGTTTATAATAGCATTGATTATATTTATTCCGATAATCACGTTTAGCATAAGAGTAAACGAAAACACGATCAAGGCTTCTTCGCTGTTCTCCTACAAGATCACTGTTGGGAAAGAAGACGTTGAAAACATTTACGTAGTAGATCTAAGCAAACACCCAGAACTAAGACCCAAAATAAGAACTTTTGGCACAGGACTACCAGGCCTAAACCTCGGATGGTTCAAACTCGCCAACGGGTCCAAAGCATTCCTAGCAATCACAAACAATAAACAAGGAGTAGTCATAAAACTAAGAGATGGGACATACGTGATCTTATCTCCTAAGAACATCCAAGAATTCATAAACACACTCAAACAATTAGGATGGATAAAATAGCTAGTTTACGTATTTATGGCACAAAGATCGTGTTTATATTATTACTCTTTGCTATTTTTGCTTGTTTTTCATCACTTGTTAATAGTTCTGCATGTTTCTTAATGGCTTGCGCTAGATAAAGAGCATCATATATTGTTATTTTGTTTTCCAATGCAAGCTCGAATGCGAGATCCAAGTATTTATCCTGTGATTCAATTTCAATTATTCCTTCATTAGTTAATTTTGATAGAATGTTTTTCTTAGCATAGGCTGTTTCAAGAGATATCAGTTTTAGTAGAGAGTAATGCTTCCATATAGCATTTAAAACTTCTTTGATCACTAAATCAATACTAACTACATCATTGTACAGGAGATATTCTTTGATTTCTTTCCAATTCTTTTCTCTAAGAACATATTTTGTGAGGGACGAAGCATCAATTACGATCACGATCTTCTCTCACACTCCTAACTCCAGATCCTCTTGGCAATATTGGGTGTTTTTCAAGCTCCCTCTCTATTTCTTCCAAGACAAGGCGTTTCTTATAATACTTAATGCGTTGTTCAATAAACTGAGTTATCTCTTTCTTCCAATCAACCACGCCTTTCAATTTATCCATTTCCTCTTTAAGTTTCCGAGGAATACGTATACTTAAAACACTGCTCAATAGTATACACCTCATCCAATATCAATGTATACAATTCCTAATAACGATTATCCAGAATCATAAATAGAATTCAATAATCTACAATCTACTTCTCCATATCTTAATAATTTTCGTCGAATCCCATCCTTTTGGAGCCTTCTTTCTGAGTTTCTCATTAATCAGATAAGCTATAATTAGATCTCTTTTCTCAGTCTTCGGATCCTCAGAAACAATTCTCTTCACGGCTTTGTACCCATAAATACTGATAACTTACTGCTCTAAATGTAGGTGCATATGAATATGTTACGATGGTATTATTTGTTTATTTTTCTTGACAAGTATGTTTAACTATGAATGTTTCTATTCTTTGTCGTGGTGATATGGGTTATGGGTGTTGATGAGAAGGTTCTTAGAGCTTTATCGAATGAGTATCGGAAAAAGATTGTGGAGTATCTCTATAATAGTGGTTCGGCTGGTTACTCTGAGCTTATGAAAGCTGCTGGTTTCAATATTGGTGAGAGTGGTAGGTTCTCGTACCACTTAAAGAAACTAATAGA
>JAGGVR010000042.1 GCA_021157925.1 Staphylothermus sp.
GAAGGAGAAGTTTAAATTCACAATAATGTTTTTTCCACAAAACCCCTATGCGGAAAGGCCCTGGAGAACCCTAGAATGGGGTTCTCGGGGCCCCGCATAGAAATAGGTGGGAGAAGGAAGAAAAATGGAGTGTGTACAGGTACCAAATAATAATTATGTTGTTTCCCTCGATAAAAACACTAGCATAACTGCTAGTATATTTAATGTTTACCCCTTATTCGTGGAGCTTTTACGGGTTTTACCATATAGAAAACATATTGTTGTAAAGGCCCGGGATGTATGTATTCACCTAAAAATATGTGACCATTATACACTTACTTCTATGGGTCGCTTACTGAGGCTTCTCGAGAAACTAGGATTAGCCAAGCGATTAAACAATACTAGGCCCATACACTATCTCCTGGACCACGATATATTCTCAAAAGTAAAGCAATTCTGCAGGATCGAGAAAGGAGAAGACTATTGTATTGAAACAGGCTGCAGTTTGCTGGGGATCTGTCCTTACTGGAGAATAAAATACCTTAGGAGGGGCCTTGAGAAATGAGGATCACTAAGTCAACTGTTTATGACTGGATAAAGGGGAGCCTAGCAGCTAATCAGAGAGTATATTATACCAATGACGTTATCCACGTTAGCGAGATAACTGGTTGTCTCAGGAAAGCATATTATACAAGAACAACTCCTTTGAAACCAAGTGAAGCTGCTTTAATAATTATGAGTATTGGCAATGGATTACATAATCAGCTCCAAGAATACCTTACTTCTAAGGGATGGGTTAGCGAAGTAGAAGTTCTATGGAACTTTAAATATTTCAAACTAGTAGGACACATAGACCTTTACCATCCAGAACTCGATATTGTCCTTGAATTAAAGACTACAAGCAAGATCCCCGAAAAGCCTTATCCTAACCACGTTATGCAACTTAACTCTTATCTAGCAATGAACAAGTCCGAGAAAGGATACTTGATATACATATCGAGAAACGGGGAAGTCGAAGTATTCCCTCATAGATTCGATAAAGAATTATGGAAAACCACGATAAAACGAGCATTCCACTACTATTTCTCCCTACAAAAGAAACACATACCAAAACCAGAACCCTCACCACTATGCACCTACTGCCCATTCAAATGGAAATGCTACAAAGAAAGAGGTAATGAACAATGAGTCGCCCACAAATAATCAATATTGAGCTGGAAGTCTTTAGAATAGACAATAAACAACTATGGATAAAGGATAAGAGAGCTCACTATGTATTTGTGTTCAAGAAGAACAAATCCAGTATATCATTCTACGTGGGTATAAGGGGGAGAAAACAACCCTATAAACCCCACAAACCCTTTAAAGAGATCAATCTAGATTTGTTGAAGAAGTTTCTATCAAAAATAGATGATGAAGTTGTAAGAAATAATTATGAGTTATTTGCAGAGCAACTTTATGCCCTGTATAAATCATGGGAAATGAAAATAGACGAAATAGAGACTACACTTGAAATACAGAGATTCTTCGAAGAAAAACCATTAGCCACTATTCAAACTTCGAGCGGAGAATTCGTAATAATGGCTAGTGATGGATACTCGATAAACCTTTCGGGAGGACTCATAAAACTTGGTAGAAGGACCTTTGCAGTCGTTGAAACCACTTACGTATATGGTATAAAGAGAATTCCAACAAAGAAAGGCGGTATCGCAGAAATTAAGACAATATCTCCCATTATGATAGTATCAGAGTATCTCGACAATAAACTAGTTAAAACATACCTAGTTGTTCCAGAGGATGGACTAATCAAAATATTTGATAAATATCCCGTAAAAATCGAGGAAGGAAGTAAGGCGACAAGCGAGCTTACCACATTATTGGATTCAGAGGCTCTCATAAAAATAGCTAATGGAGAATATGAACCACCAGATTATAAGACAGTATTTGAGGAAACTGTTAGAGAGCTTGAGAAATACGTAAGTTTTGAATGGGATGAAAGGCTTTATAGTGTAGTAGCTGCCTATATCTTATACACATACTTCTACGACTTCTTTACAACTTCTCCAAGACTTTTCTTCTTAGGCCCTTATGGATCGGGTAAAACAAGAGCAATGATAACTACCACATATATGTCAAGACATGGATTCGTAGTACTTGATCCTAGTGAGGCATCAACTTATAGAAGTATTGAGGCCTATGGCCCTACTCTTGGAATTGATGAATCTGCTCTTAATGAGCGGTTATTGAAAATAATATCTGCAGGCTATAAGAAAGGTTTGAGGGTCCCCCGCATAGAGAAAGCTCGTGGAGAAACATTCGTTTTAAAGCTTTTCGAAACCTATGGCCCCGTTATCATGGCTTTTACTGACCCATTACCTGAGATCATTATGCAGAGAACAATACGTATAAATATGGAGAGAACCAAAGACCCCAATCCCGAGGGCCGTGATCCAGAGCCTCATGACTTCGAGGAACTTAGGAGAAAACTATATGCTCTCAGAATACTAAGGGCTAACGAATTCATTGAAGCAATGGATAAGGTTAGAGAGAAAGTAAAGGACCTATTCTTCGGAAGGGAATATGAGATATGGTACCCAATACTAGTAGCTGCTTATCTGGGCGGAGAACAACACTTTAACACAGTCCTAGAATATGCTATAGAAGATCTCAATAAGCGTAGAGAAAACTTATATAGCGAAGAAAAAATGATCCTAGCATCCATAGAAAAACAATTTGAAAAACAAGATATCGATAAAGTAGAATTTACGGCAAGCGATTTACAGGAAAGGATCATTGAAATACTACAGAATAATGAAGGATATACGGAAAAGGAAGCAAAGAAGAAATGGCCCGTGGAAAGAATAGGGAAAATATTAAGAAGAATGGGTCTAAGAAGCCAGTCTAAACGAATAAAGGGAGTTAGTCCAAGAAAAGTATATGAGATCGATGTAGTAAGATTCTGTGATCTAGCTTGTCGTTACCACTATGAATGTAGTAGGTGTAGTAAGTGTAGTAAGTTTTCTGAAAAACAGGAATCAGAAAAAACTAATGGAAACCAAGAAGGATCTGGGCAGGAACCTAATGGAAAAGAAAACACTTATGTTTCCCAAAAACTTACTACACCTACTACACTTACTACAAAAGATCGTGAAAAAGAGATCATGGGAGTGCGAGACGCAATAATACACATTATTAGGGAAAGCGACAAAGAACTACCAACAACAACTTACTATATAGCTCAGAAACTTGAGGAAATGATGAAACAAGGCATAGTTGTTTATAGTGAGAAGGCTTTGAACAATCTCGAATCAATTCTCGAAGATATGGAGAACCAAGGACTACTTAAACGGGGTTTTGATGAACGTTTTGGCCTCGAATACTGGGTTCTAGGTGATAATGTTGAAAATGAGTGAATATTATCGTAAATGGATTATTGGGCCTTTCAGGGATTTTGATTCTTTGAGAGAGTTAGCTCATAGTATTGGGGCGTTTATGGAAGATAGGCCTGGTATGTCTAGGAACCACTTCTTAGACCATGCCTCGGGGGTTCCCTTCATATATGAGTGGAAAGGCAGAGAAAACGTCTATATCAGCATAGCAGTTTATGATATTGACAATAATCTAAAGGGTTATCCTTACCTATACTATGATTTTGACAGCAAGGAAAACCCTGAATACGCTATTAAGAAGGGGCTCGAATTTGCTAGAAGCATAAAGGAACGTTATGGAGCGGACCCTGTGGTTTATCTGAGTGGTTTCAAGGGTTTAGGAATAATCGTTCCGCTCAAGGAATATGTTGATTGGGAAACCTATGAAGTTCTATGGAAGACTCTCATACAACCATACAATTACCTAGGTAGCCTTGTGGATAGACAAGTACTTGAAAAGAGGAGACTGCATAGAATACCATATACGTATAATATCAAGAAAGGAGTTAGGCGATTATCAAAGTTAATAGACCTTGACGGGCAAGAGATCAAGCCCTGGGATTTCGACTGGAATAACTATGAACCACTAGACCCTAGCCAAATAACATTGTATAAGATAAAAGCAGAACTACCACTCCCTAAAACAATATATGTGGAATCCTCGAGGAAGAAAAAAGCAGCACTACCCAGCAAGATAGAAGACCTTATAAAATCAAAAGCAATACCACCATGTATTAGTAACATTATAGAAACAATGATCAAGAGCGGGGATCCTGACCATATAGCTAGATTAGTCCTGGTATGGTTTTTGAAATGGATAGGCTATGATAAGGAACAAGTTATAGAGTTCTTCAGTAAATATGCTAAAGACTATAATGAGAGAAAAACCAGGTACCAAGTAGAATACGCTTATGGTCTTAGAGGGTCTAGGAAAGACTACCTAATGCCTAGTTGTAGATGGATGAAAGAACATGGAATATGCCTGGATTGTGGATGGAATAAGAACCCAGTAACATATACTTACTCCAAAGCAATTATTCCCGAAGAAATCAAACATCGTTTCTTCGAAGCCGTTAAAAAACGTAAATATAATGTCAACATATATCCAAGCCCCAATAATGATTACTATACTTACCTGGAAACCATACATAGATTTATCCGTGAAACGGGCCTCGAGGAGTTTGGTTATGAGGATTTGAGGAAATGGCTTGAATCCAGGAATGGGGGCATAAATGCCAGGACCTGGCATAACTGGGAAAGGATCCTAAGACTATTAGCGGAGAAAGGCTTACTCGGTAGAAAATACTGGGTAAGCGGGGAGTGGGTAGACATTGGTCCAGGCAAAATAGAGAAACCTCCGAGTAAGAAAGTAAGATTCTATATAATCTCAAATAAAAACCCCATATTCAATTCTAGGAAAATAAACCAGGAATTAAACATGATAAACTATCCATAATAGAAACTTGTAATATTTTCCAGACACTTATAATGCACATGCACAATTTTATGCACATACATGAATTTTATGAAAATAGTAGCGTTTTTATGATATTTCGATCAGATCTTTAAATTAGTGTTACAGTTTCAAAAGGGGTAAGTGTGTTGAAAGGTATTACCCGCTTACTCTGGTTATTGCCATTAATAGCTCAGACAAATACTAGTTCAATAAATGAAGTGATGAATTCAACTATGGGCGTAGTAATGGCGGTTATCCCGTTAATGGTTATTATCCTGATTATCAAGTTATTGTTCAATAGCTTCGCAGAACTCAGTAATGATGGAAGAACCGCTTTTGTCAGAAAACTCAATCTCACCAAGCTATTCCCATTGTTATTACTATTAGCTCAAACCACTACAACAACTTCTCCAGCAAATCTTACCACTCTGGGCTGGAATACTGAATACTATAAATTTCTCGTTACCATAGTAATGATGTCCATACCATTCCTGGTAACGATTGTAATAGTACGCTCAGTATTCAAGAGCTTCACTAAAGAATGGGCCTAGGGGGTCCAGGGTGACTACCCGTGAAAAAGCACCTGTTATTACTTGGTATAGTAACGCTACTATTACTAGTTGGGACAACAAGCATAGACGATAATCAATTCATTGACCAGAATACCTTTAACTCGTTCGTTGATATTACTTGGGATTTCATAGTTGCAGTGCTCCCGTTTTTCTTGTTCCTGATATTTATGTCTTTGTTGTTTACCACGTTACGAATTATGACTCGGGGAATAAAACCCATAGATTAGTCCCTGGGGTGATAGTTTTGATCCGCACAGAACCCGTTAGGGTCGTGAAACCCGTGAAAAATATATATGAAACCATGTCTTCAAAACTGGGGATCCCGCTCTCCGACTTGGTCTCCGCTATATTACTTTATGCAGCTACGAACCCGTCACTACTGGCTCATATATTATCCTATGAATACGACCTAGACCTTGAAACTTCGAGGTCCCTGGCCTATCAGCTTTCAAGAGATGTACTCACAAAATTTGGAAGGGTTTTGTACTGATGAAGAAACGAAAACACAGACGGTATGGAAAATATAGGGATAAACTGAGGGGAAAGAGAAAATGGATTTTTTAAACCTAGCCCTGGTTCCTGTTAATGTTGTTTTGAAAGCCATGGATATAGCTCTGACCCACAAGTTCGTATATGAAAAGAACAGGTTGGATTATGAAGCAAATCTTTTAGCTCGGAGAATGATGAAGCGTTTTAAGAACAACTGGGTCTTTGTTGCTGCTTTCTCTTCTATCCTATTTTATCTTATTGGTTTCATCTTAGCTAGTTCTGGAGGGGTGGGGCTCTTCTATAATTTGGTTTTCCTGGTTTTACAAATAGAAGTCAATGTTAATCATTTCCTCATAGACATGTTTCATAAAGAATTCTATGTCTTCAATAAACCCGCTATTCTTTTCCATAGAATACTAGAAAGAGCCCTGGGTGGTGGTAATGGATAGAGCCCGAGTAAATGGTTTAATTTTAATGGTTTTCCTATTACTAATGATTATTGCACAAACTAGTGGTGAACAAGAACCATATAAGATAGAAGTTAATTGGGGCACCGATCATTATTTTGCAGTAAAGAATGTTTCTAGCATAGTATTTGAATTCGATCACATGGGTATTTTTCTTGAAACCGATGCAACAGGGCTTGTTATAACTGGTAGTGGTAAAGTCTATATCTTGATACATAACAACGATTATTCTGGTTTCATAAACATAACTGTTTACCGTGATAAGGATAATAATGGGGCTGTAGCGGTTCATACAGTAACGGATGATGATGAAGAAACCCTTGTAACAAATACTCACGACTTAGCCGACTTAGTCATTATAGTGCATAACCACTTTGTACAAATAGGTTATAGAATGTATCACCATCACGTGAATCTATCGGATTGTTCTATGAAGATAGAGTTTGAAGGAGAAGGAACTGGTTACCTAGAAGTAATATTTAATTCGAAAAAGGGAATAGAGCCTGGAGTAATAGAAATCCCGATAAATGCGTCACCACCAGACCCTCTTAAAGCGATTACCGACTTCTTTGGTTTGCTCGGTATTATATGGATCGGCTTTGTTACGTTTTTCAACTTAATTATTGCAGTATTCAATATCGTTTGGCAGCTCATATTGTTTGTATTCAATTACATCAATATGGGGCTAAACATATTCGTAAACTATATATTACCGCATTTAACGCTCTTCATGGGAATATACTTCTTTGGAACCCTAGCAGTTGCAGTTGGAAGTCTACCAAGAAAAGGACTTGAGGCCTTCATTGACTGGGGCAAGCTATGGTATTCCCACATAATGGCCCTTGTCAACTTCATAAAAATGCTTGCAGAATGGGCCTACAAACTAATCAACATAATAATCAAATTGATCGATACAATAACCCCGTTCACCTAGGTGAAAACAATGGAGACAATAAATCCTCAGGCTCAAGTATTCAGAGAGTTTAAAACAACAATTAATGAAATAGTGGATCTTATCTCTAATAGGGAATACATGAATGATCCTGACAAGGTCTTAGCTAGGGTAGACAAAGCCCTATACCTCATAGAACAGTGTATTGAGCAAGTAAAGGAAGAGATTAGGAAAATGAAGGAAAAATACGCATTCAAACACGGTATTGGTTACTTCACGAAGAAGAAGAACAAGGGGTACGTATACGTTGTTTTCAGGACCTATACAAAAGACAAAGATATTTATCTCCCCAGACAAGAAGCCCTCAAGGTTCTCGAGTTAAAGGAAAGACTAAACAAACTATACAAGACAAGGAGAAAACTAAGAGAAATCAAGCGAGAAATAAGACATTACAGTTCTATGGCTAAATATATCTATAAGCTCTAAAACAGTTGTCACCAACCTCCATGTTTTCACCACCCATAACACTATACATAATATTATATTATAGTACACCGATCCAGCATATTCCACGCCTTTCATAAAGCATATCATTCTTTCTAACTAATCAGAAAGAACATAACCAAACCCAGGATATGAAGGACCCCCTATATTACCACGCCTTTTTCAATATAATTTATTACGAAATTCCATTCTCGCCTTCATTTAATACATACCAAAAAACAACTATTTTAAACTATATTAAGCCTTATTGAACCTCTCGTTTTTATTTCCTGCACATGTATCGATATTACTTGGTGTTATGTGCATAATGTTTAGTACGATATGGATAGCTATTGATGAGTCTGGTGATTTGGGGTTTTCTGAGAAGTCTTCGAAGTATTTAGTATTAGCATTTGCATTTACTCTGAAACCTGAATATGTAAGGAAAAAATTAAAGCGTTTGTTAAAGAAGCTTGTTCGCAAGAAAGTTTGGCCTAAAGAATTACATGAACTTAAATTTTCATTATCAAAAACAAAGCTTAAGGAACGAGGAATTTGGTATGACAAATATATATCTAATCTAATGGATACACGTATAGTTGTTTTAAAAGAAATAAGAAAACTACCTATACAGGCAGCCGTATCTATAGTGGAAAAACGCATGGTTTCTAATCATTTAAGGAGTGATCCGAACAAATTATACAATTACGCAATGGTTCATCCTCTTGTTATCTATTTTATCCCTAAATATAATCCTCCCGCTCATTCCTACATAGAAATTGTTCTAGATAAAAGGATTGGTTCTAGAGCTATGGAAGCTCTACAAAATTATTTTCACAGGAAATATGATTATATGGTAAACTTTGAAGGCCGAATAAATTATAGAGCTTATTTCGAGCTTCATCAAAAACCTTCGCATCTTGAACCATTGATTTGGGTTTCAGACTATATTGCTGGCTCCATTAATCATTATTTAGTTAAAAAAGACTCCACGTACATTGATTTAATCAAAGAAAAGTTATTTAGCTGCTTATACTTTTGGAAGAATCAAGATGTTTGTAAGAGGATACTTAAATAGGGGATGCCGCGGTACTTGTCATGGCCACGCCTATCATCCGTTCCCGCGGACTTACTCCCTATATTTAACTACGTGTTTGAACGTAGATAAACTTTTAGCTACAATTATCAAAAGAAAATTAGCCAAATACGAGCAGTTTTCTCAGTTCTTTTAATATCTTCTCATATTCACTATCTAGTATTGGGATCCAGTCTGTGTAGTGTTTTCCGCCTATGGTTTTTACTCTTCCCTGGAAGGCTTCGATCGTCTCCGAATCTATTCCTAGGAGTTTTAGTTTCTGACGGAACCATTTTCTCAAGTATTTCAATGCTAATCCACAGTCCCTGAATTTATCCTCAATGGTATCTTGATGTGGTAAGTTCTTTGTATTAATTTTTAGTAATTCATTATATATATCTACAGGAAGATATACAACGAACTCATTTTTCGATCCACGTTGTAATTCTGGTGGTAAATGTATCCTCACGGCTCCATAGTCTAGTTTAACGGTCTTTAATTCATGGATGTGTTCAAGGATATAACGGGCCTCGGTCCCCCTACAACCTGTAAAGACTAGGATTTTGTAAATGGCTGCATAGATTTCCCCGTGTTTTTCTAGGCATTTATCTAGCTCAACGACCTTTGTATCTGGGGGTATGTATGTGTCTTCTCTAGCTTTCGGTTTTCTCGGTAGGGCTTTACGCAGCTTAACTACTAAGTCTTCGTATCCATCATGTCTTTTCTCGATATAGGTTAGGAATCTGGAGAATGCTTCATAGCTGGATTTGTTGAGTTTGATTATCTTGAATACTTTATCAACGTCCCTTTTACTACATAGTGCTAGGCCCTGGAGCTTGGGGATATAGTATTCGTATTGTTTAATTGTTTTTGGCTTGATTGTAGGATTATCTCTCTTAACCCATTCCAGGAAATCCTGGATAACCATGTCAGTTATCTCAAAGCATTTCTGCGGAGTGTAGTTAACTGATAATCCCCTAACACGCTTCTTTCTACGGGGAGAATCCATAGGGGTGGGCTTGCAACCGGGAGGTCCCGGGTTCAAATCCCGGCCGGTCCACCACTTCCCCTCTAACCTCTTCTCCACATAGAATCTCCTCGTTTTTTCGATAGAACTATTGTATCTTGATACTGCTCTCTTCCCATCCCTATACTGCTCGTAGACAGAGTAATAAGTCCTAACAGAACTATTCGCCTTAAGCAGTCCCTTTACCCTTTAACCACAAACTTTAACTCAAAGATACTTAATCAATCTAAATATTCATCCTTTATTTTTACTCATGATGTCTTCTTGTTTTTATGTGGATCTACTTGTCTATTTATTGTTTTGGAGTGGGGTGGTTTTTGGTTTGGTTTATGGTGTTTTGGATAGGGGTAGATTTGTTGTTGGAGATTATGTTTTAGTTATTGAGAAGTTTGGTAAGGGTTTGAGGTATAGGAGGCTTTTGGGGGAGAGGGTTGTTTTTGATTCTTTTATTGTCGGTGCTTCTAGACTTGTTTTGGTTCCTATTTATCCTGTTCTTGTTCCTAAGAAGATTACTAGGTTTGTTTTGGTTGAGTATAGTGGTTTTGTGGATGTCGGTCCTGGTCATAGTGTTTCTTTCTACATATATGTCCCGGTTGATTTTGCTGTTTATTCTTATGGTTCTCGGGGATATAGTGTGGTTGATGTTTTTGAGGGTGTGAACCCCAAGTATGCTGTCTATGGGCCTATTCTTGGGCTGGAACGTGGAGAAGCTATTATTGCTCGATATTATAGGTCAGAGATATACTATGAAGACCCTGGGCCTAGGCCTGGACTCGCTGTTACGCGTGTACATGTTGTTAACAATACTGATTCTTGGGCTAGAGTATCAAAGATACTCATAGACTCTAACATAGCTACACTCTACTATGAACCCGGTTCTTGGAAAACATGTCTTCAAGAACTCAGGGTGAACATAAATTCACCAACTACAGCTACGGTCAAGTATGGTGAACCGCTTTACAAAGAGCTTAAACGAATAGATGATCCAAAAGACCTTAAACCACCAAAGATCGGTTCATCAACAGAGATGCTATGGGGGCTTTAGTCATGGTTCTTGACACTAATCTTACCAATATGTTTTCATGGATAAACACAGTTAACTGGCTAAACATGATATTAGCAGGACTCGTGATCGGTGTAGGTGTACTAGTATCATATATTGTTAGGAAACTAGTATATAGAGTAACAATACATGTTATGCCACCAAACATAGCATACAATATCGCTAGGATAACATACTTTGTACTAGTAATATTATTCACTATATCGGGGTTAAGTCTCCTAGGAATAAACCTTACAGGCTTAGTAGTAGCTGGTGGACTCTTGGGAATAATCCTTGGATTTGCACTACAAAGCGTTACAGCAAACTTAGTCTCAGGAATATTCTTATACTGGGAAAGACCTTTGAAACCAGGAGATATAGTGAAGATAGATAATTACTACGGCATAGTACTAGACATTTCAGTCATGTCCACTAAGATCAAGAGCTTCTATGGATTATTAATAAGGATCCCTAATGAGAAAGTATTTACATCAATAATAC
>JAGGVR010000100.1 GCA_021157925.1 Staphylothermus sp.
CATTAATGATGCCAAGTATCCTGGGTCAGGTGGGTAGTATGGTAGTGGAGTCATTGGTGGGTAGTAGTATGGGTATGTGTACCAGTACCAGTACATACTACCACCACCCCCACCAAGGCCTAAACCAATAGTATGGCTGGTAAATGTATGGTATTGTATATGGGGTATAGTATGGATACGTGTACATTGGCGGGTACCAGTAGTATCCTAGCCATGGATAAAGCCATCTACATGCTCCTCTACCAAATATCCATCCTGGTCTCTGCCATGGTGGCAGGTAGCTAAACGGCCCTTTGCCTGGCCATGGTCCTATCCATCCGCGGCCCCATCCACGTCCTTTACCCCATCCGAATCCAGAGAACCACCATGCCATATGATTTCACCTCTTAAGTTTTATTCATGATGAAGAATTGTCTTGGCTGATTATAAATTTTGTGCATATGCTCATAATTCTCCAACTAAACCAAGACTCCTCAATGCATCAATAACACGAGTACCCGGTGGAATATTGTATATAGCTATACCACTTTGCCTTAACATGCCCATAACATTTGGGCCAACTAATGGTGCTATAACTATTCTCGCTCCAATACTGAGAATCCATTCAGAAACCCATCGTCCTGCTCCTCCACCAACATTTATATATGGATTAGGTACTGGCTGAACATTGACAACAGATCCATTAACTATGTCAATAACCAGTAAGTAAGGAGCACGTGCAAACACCATAGATACTCTAGAATCAAGTCCCGTAGCATCATCTACAGGCACGACTACTCTTACAGCATTAGGAGGCGGTGGCTGAACAGGTATTTGTTGCGGCATAAAAGACTGCCCAGGAATACCCCAAGGAGGACCTCCACGTCCATATCCACCACCGCCTCTTCTACCAAATCCTCCTTGACCTCTACCATAGCCTTGTCCTAATCTCATTCCTCTTCCTTTTCTTCTACCTTTACCTCTGCCCCAAGGCATATAATCTGACATAGTATAATTCACCTCACAACTTAAGATTATGAGTAATGGAGTATTTAGCATTTTCACAAAAATCTTAGATGACAAAGTAATATTAGGAAATAATTGAGCTCATACATTATGGTTAGTTATAAAACTCCATGGAAAAGAGGCGGAAAATATGAATATGGGAGAAGCGGTATCGGCAATACTTATGTTATTTGTAGTACTTGATGCCGTTCACCTCATCCGTGGCATCATTTTTCGAGTTGTATTATTTTGTATCAGCAACGGATAGGTTCATCACGGTCTCCGCCGACCCCTCACCGCCCTACGGGAGCGGTTCTCGGAAATCGGCGGTCACCGACAAACCTATTTGGATCGCAGACTTATAAGTTTTAACACATTCATAAATGCATGAAAGCACTATGATAAAAAAGCTATAATCTAATGTTTCTGCCCCAGGGAATGCACCACTATTCTATTTCTTTACAAAAGACATGGAACCATACAAGAGGTTTAAAACCATTAGAAAACGCATAATCATAGCAAGTCTCATACTATTATTATTCGCTCAAGCTGGAGACTATATACTAAGATATTTCAACATAACAGTTGATGACTTTAGAATAGCCGGTGGAATAATATTATTTATATATACAGTTCTCGGAATCCTAGGCCATATAGAAGCAGAAACAATTACAAGTGAAGAAGTAGCAGTAGTACCATTAGCAACACCATTACTAGCTGGACCTGGAGCAATAACGGTAATTATATATTTGAAATATAGTATGGGATTACTTATAACCCTAGTAAGCCTAATGATAAACCTAGCTATCGCTTGGCTACTATTGGAAAATGGTGGAAAACTTCTAGAATATTTGGGGAAACACGGTAGTATGGCATTAAGCAAGATCCTCACAATACTTTTAGCAGCTTATTCGATAGCAATGATAAGAGAAGATATTATAGCTTTCATAAATATACCATAAATAATAGTTATTATAGAAATACTCAAGAGTACAAGAGGAAACAGGTGTTTATTATGGCTGAGGAGCTGCCTGAACATTTAAGAATTAAGTTAATGAAGAAATTCATGATCGAAGCGTCTAAAAGAGTTTCCGAAAAAGAAGAGAAAAAGACTGACCCAGAGAAAATCGTTTGGGAAAAACTATCTGATGAGAAAGCAAAAGAATTAATGTATAAGGCAAAAACTCTCTATCCAAACAGGTATCCTATAGTTATACAAGTATTTTATGCCTTACTCCAACAGGGTAAGATCAAAGAGTTCGATGGATACACAACACTAGTTCTATTACATAGACTTGGTGTGCCTGTAAAGCCCGATCTCAGGATAAGATTTGTTAAACACGGTAAAGAAGTTGATATGAAAGATTACTTGAGCTAATACTCTTCTTCCTAATCAATGATATGATCAGAGCTACGTTTTATAAGGGCTATAATATTCGATATGGATAAGTGAGTACTCCGTATCTGAGGTATATATATTCATGGCTATTAATACACGTGTATATGAGCGAATATTCCCTCTAGCAGAAGGGGCAGTTGAAGCCCATAATAAGAGAGTAGCCGAAGTAAATGATATCGTGGAGAGAATAGGTGTTATTAGTCCTAAGAGAGTACTTATAAACAACTATCCTATTAGTAGTCCTCCTGCAGTTTTCAATCCATCAATAATTATTGAAGGACACAATGCATACATTTATGCGAGAATCATAAGCGGATACTACATGTATGTCTCGGGAATAGTTGAAATACCTGTTCCATTCGAAGATATCGAGTCAAGAAATGTGAACTTGAATCACTATGCAGCAAGACTTGCCATATATCCATCAACAAAATATGATCTTTGGGGAACAGAGGATCCGAGAGTATATGTGATAGACAATGATATATACATGACTTATACAGGAAGAACTATAAACTACTTTAACCCAGCAATCAGAGTCGAGAGAACACTGCCAATAACTGCTGTGAGAGATAAAGTCGACGAAAACAAATGGTATAAGAAATACGTTCACAAACTACCTAATAAGTTAAGCAAACAAATGATAAGCAATAAGGACGCCTTTATAGCGAAGATAAATGGCGAAAAATATTTCTTTCATCGCCCCCACATGAATGATGAACATTTCTACTTATTAATAGGAAAGGAAACACGCGAGATCAAGAAAGATGGAATAACTGAAATAATTGTAGAGAACAACATAGAAGTCCTAAGACCATTACATGAAGAAGAAAAACTTGGATGGTCAACACCGCCAATAAGCATTAGCGAGAATAAGGTAATCGCACTAATACATGCAGTAGATAAAGAAATTAAAGCATATAAGTTACTAGCTATCGAATTGGAGTTTACTAAAGAAGGAGTTATAGTAACCGCTGTCACACCCAGATATATCATGGTACCAAGTGAATCTTATGAGGTATTTGGAGATAGGCCTTACACAGTATTCCCATGCGGAATAGTTAGGATAGGCGACGAACTATATATAACATATGGTGCTGCAGACTATATGATAGGAATAGGAAAAATAGACCTAGTAGCTCTTGAAGGAGAGCTGGACAAGGGCAGAATATATTAAGAAAACGCTTCAGCATTCTTTCATTAAACAAGGATATAAATAATTCTTTTTCTTTTTCGATAGATTTTCTACAATAATATTAGTTTCTACTTGGAGATATTTATAAATACGATCATTGTTCAACAATTGTGGGAAAAATATATATGTTTAATCGTTAGACTTACTTAAACTTATAAACTCTGCCTTCATAGATATAGAATGTAATACATCATATGTGGGAGATCAGTATGGCTGAATCAAGAGAGTATTGGATGCGCAGACGTGGCTTTATATTAGCAGCCATAGGTTCAGCTATTGGTCTAGGTAATATATGGCGATTCAGCTGGCTAGCCTACAGAAATGGTGGTGGTGCATTCCTAGTACCATACTTCATAGCATTATTATCAATTGGTGTACCATTACTAATTCTTGAATTCTTACTAGGAAACTATTTCCAGGGAAGTAGTGTTACAGCTTTTAAGAGAATAAGAGACCAACTTGAAATCATAGGATGGATCGCAATATTAGATGTATTCATTATAGGTACCTATTACTCAGTAGTATTAGGATGGGTTATGGACTACATAGGATACAGTGCTGTAGTGGCATGGAAAGATGTAGGAGCTGGTGACTTGTTCAACAACCTCACTAGTAATCCGTGGATACAATTAATTGGCTTCACCATAACATGGTTTATAACATGGATAACCGTATATAAAGGAGTATCTGGTGGTATTGAGAGAGCATCTACGTTTGCTATCCCAGTCTTATGGTTCTTGTCAGCAATATTGGTTATAAGAGGAATAACATTAGCAGGAGCAGATGTAGGTATAAACTGGTACCTAAAACCAGATTGGGCAAGGCTAGCTGATGGTAAAGTCTGGATAGATGCATTTGGACAAATACTATTTACACTGAGTGTTATGGCTGGTCCTCTAGTAGTATATGCTAAATACATGCCAAGGAACAGCGAGTTACCAAACAGTGCGTGGATAACAGCTTTCGCAAACTGTGGTTTCAGTTTCTTCTTCGGATTCGCTACATGGGGTATAATTGGATACATGATGTCACTACAAGGAGTAACTACACCTGCAGATCTAAATGTGCCACTAGGAGGAGCGGGATTAGCTTTCGTAACAATACCTACAGCCACATCACTATTACCAGGTGGAACAGCAGTGGCGGCTGTCTTCGGCACCATATTCTTCATAATACTATGGCTAGCAGGATACACCAGCTTAATAAGTATCGTAGAACCAGTACATGCTGCATTAAATGAGAAGTTCGGAACAAGCAGAAAGCTCAACGTAACACTAATAACAATACTCTCCTACATAATCGGATTAGCATTCATATTCAGAGTAGACCTAATCGACCCAGTAGACTTCATAGCAGGGTCAACCAATCTCGTATGGGTAGTCTTACTAGAAGCAGTAATTGCCGGCTACTTCTACAGCTTGAAGAAGTTAAGAGACTACGCTAACCCATATGCAGAGCTAAAGCTCGGAGAATGGTTCGACTTCCTAATAAGATACGTGGTTCCAGTCATTATGGGTATAATACTAGTATATGGTCTAATATCCACTGACACAATGTCACCGATATCAGGACTAGTGTTAATACTATTAGTTATAGCATCTACAGTATTTGCTGGATCAAAGTGGAAGACAACAGAAACAATCCAAGAGGGGTGATAAAACATGCCCGGCCTAAGCCCTGAAGCAATAGGTATGTTATTTATCGGAATAATATTGCTATACGTTTTTGGATTGGGATGGGGTATTTGGAGAGCTTGGAAGAAATCTAAAGAGAAAAAATAATTTTTTAACACCAACAACGCTCTATTCCTTATCTTACATTTCTTCTTTATCATCCTCTATGACAACTATTTTCTTTACAAATGAACACTTTTTAGCAACAAGCAATTTTGGCAATTTTTTATGCACTTTTACTACTTCTACAAACTTTATTCCTCTCACCTTTTGTTCGAACAATGCCTTATCAACATCTTCTCCAATAACTAGTTTCTTCATATTCATAAAGATCACAGGTTTCTCAATAGATAATAAGTCATTTCTACTTATCTCAAGTTCTTCTACACCACTAATTATATCGAAGTCTTTAACTTCCTCAACAAATCCTCTTAGGAGAGTCATCGGAGTTGAAATAAGCTTTGATACTGTTTTACCTGCTTTTCTTCCTATTTCTTCGCCTTTTTCACGGCTAATCTCTATTAATGCTATTGTATTTTTCATAGCTACATTCATCAATTCTCCCACAGTTAATCCCAAGGTTTTGGCTGTTTCAACGAATTTCTCGTAAATTTCAGGGTCTAATCCTCTTATTGTTGTTATTCTTTGTTTATTCTTCACATCTTCGCTCATAGTATCACTGTAATACATGTATTACAAGTAATACATTACTATTACTAGTTAATAAATATTATGCTCATGTTGAGAAGCGTACTAATAGAATAGAAATAGAATAAGAAAAGAGAAAAGGGATAGAAAAAAGAATTAACGAAAAACTTACTTTACTCCATACATTGTTAATGCTAAGACTGCGGCTTTTGTCCATAAACCGTTTTCTGCTTGCTCATATATTATTGATCTCCTTGGATCATCTATTACGTCATCGTCTGCTTCAAAGCCTCTCATTATTGGGAGAACATGCATCAGTACACCGTGTTTATCCATTAAGTCGAAGAGTTCTCGTGTAACTTTCCAGTCCTTGTATTTCTCATAGATCTTTAATTCTTCGTCCTTAAACTTACTGTATCCTAATTCTACTAGTTTAGGTGAAGCCCAGTTCCTCGGGAATACTGCATGTGCTCCCTCTAATGCTTCTTTGTAATTGTCTGTGAATTCCAGTGATCCACCATATTCTTTTGCTAGTTGTTTAGCTTTTTCAACAAGCTTTGGATCTAGGTCGAAGCCCGGAGGTCTTGCAACTACTACGTCTACTCCGAATCTTGGGAATAGTATCATGTCTTCTTGTACACTGCACCAGCCACGTATTTCTGGGCTATAGGCCCACATTATAACGTATTTCTTACCCTCAATTTTCTTAAATCTCTCCTTGAATGTGTATAGGTCAGCTAATCCTTGTGTTGGATGGAACATGTCATCAGCCATGTTTATTACTGGTACATTTGCGGCTCTAGCAATTTCTCTTATGTAACTGTTCCCTCTACCATAGACATAGTCTATTGCTTTGTCTAAGATCCTTACACCTATTCCGTGTCCATATCTCTCATACATTACTGCTACGTCTTTGACGGCTTCTCCTACTTTCTCCTCTTTACCCCAAGCCATACGTGTAGTCTTAGCCTCAATATATGCTGCATGCCCTCCTAGGAAATGCATTGCTGCTTCAAACGCTGCACGTGTCCTAGTTGATGGCGCGAAGAATAGCATAAAGAATACTTTTCTCTCAAGGATCTTTGGTATAGCTTCTACGCCGTAGTAGTGAGCTGTCCATTTAAGCTCCTCTGCTAGCTTCAATGCAATCTCTAGTTCTTCATTACTCCAGTCAAGGGTTGATATAAGGTCTTTACCGCTTAGATCTCTTACTAAGTGTCTCATCCATACCTACCCCGAGCAAGTACTAGGATTATATTCTATACCTTCAAGAATAAAAACATAAATCCATAATATGACAAGAGTATATATGAGATAATTTTTTGATTACTTGTAACAAAAAACTTATATGTAATCAAAAAATTACATAAATACAAGAGCAAAAAAGGTGGTGATGAAGTGTGCAAAGAACTAGAAGAATTAGCGAAGAAGCTAGACGCGCTAGGACACCCCTTGAGGTTAAAAATAGTAGCATTACTTGCAAAGGAGGGGAGAAGTATGTATTTGAGTGAAATAGCTTCTAAGCTTGGAATTAGTAGAGCCCTTGCAAAAATACACTTAAAGAAACTCGAGGAAGCAGGAATAGTTGTTAGCAAAATAATAGTCTTAGAAGACGAAGCTAGAGCCATGCGTTTTTATAAACTAAAAGAATTTAGAATCAATATTTCTCCTGAAATACTCAAGGAGGTGTGTAGAAATGGCTGAAAAAGCTGTTAGTATAGGAATAGCTTTCTACTGGTTAACAATAGCAGTAATATTTGGTATACATGTATGGGTTGCCAAAGGACTAGACTTTTGGACAAACTTGTTATTAATCATACTAGTAGTCCTTGGAATAGGCTACACGATCCTCTTAGGTGGAGGAACTTTATCAACCTCGTTCATTAGCAAATCAGAACACATGAAATCACTAAAAGAAATAGAGACAAAGATCAATGAATTAGAAAATGATATTAAAGAGCTAAAAACAATGGTAGAAAAGATCCTAAAAGCTCTCG
>JAGGVR010000039.1 GCA_021157925.1 Staphylothermus sp.
ATATTATTGTTGAGATTATTCTTATTTGGTGGAGCACATGACTGAAATACCTGCAGCCTTATATGAAAATGATCCTACATATCAAATGGCTGTAAAACAATTACGTGAAGCAGCCAAACTCCTAGGATTACCAGACGAGATAGTAGAGGTGCTTAGACACCCGGAAAAACTAGTCCAAGTAAAAATACCCATTAGAAGAGACAATGGAAAGATCGAGGTCTACTTAGGCTGGAGAAGTCAACACAACAGCGCACTAGGACCATACAAAGGAGGAATTAGATACAGAGAAGACGTCACACCCGGTGAAGTAGTAGCATTATCGATGTGGATGACTTGGAAGAACAGCTTAGCAGGAATACCATACGGTGGTGGTAAGGGAGGAATCAGAGTAAATCCCAAGCAGCTGAGTCAGAGAGAACTAGAAGAGTTGAGTAGGAAATATTTTGCAGCAATTGCTAAGGATATAGGCCCAGATGTAGACATACCAGCACCAGACGTCTACACTAATCCACAAACAATGGCGTGGTACTATGATGAATATGCTAAAATCATTGGTAAGCCTTCATATGCTTGGGGAGTTGTAACGGCTAAACCAGTAGAAATAGGAGGACTCTATGCCAGAGTAGTATCTACAGGATATGGTACAGCATTAGCAGCAAGAGAAGCAGCTAAGAGATGGATTGGAGGCATTGAGGGCAAAACAGTAGCTATACAAGGATTCGGAAACGTAGGACAATATGCGGCCAAATATCTAAAGGAATGGGGTGCAATAGTAGTAGCCGTTAGTGATAGAAGCGGGGCAATATATGACCCGAACGGTATTGATGTAGAAGAAGCAATGAGGGTCAAAGCAGAGACACGAAAAGTAACAAACTACAAGAAAGGAGACGTAAAAATCATAAGTAATGAAGAACTATTAGAGCTCCCAGTAGACATTCTAATACCAGCAGCAACAGAGAACGTAATCACAAAAGCAAACGCAGACCGTATAAAGGCAAAAGTAATCAGTGAGGGTGCAAATGGACCAACAACACCTGAAGCTGAAGAAATTCTCCACAAGAAAGGAGTAATGATTGTGCCCGATATTCTGGCAAATGCTGGAGGAGTAACAATGAGCTGGATTGAGTGGTGTAACAACCGTATGGGAGGATGGTTAACAGACGAAGAAGCACTAGAGAGACTAGACAGAATAATGACCAGGAACTTCAACAGAGTATTCGATGAATGGCAGAAGAAGTACAGTGAATACCCAATGAGAGCAGCAGCATACGCCATCGCTGTTGACAGAGTAGTTAGAGCTATGAAGCTAAGAGGATGGATCTAAAGAAAAGATATACCTAGTTACTTAGAAGCTTTCCCTGAACTAATTTCATCAATATTTTTTCTTCTCGAATAAACTACTCTTCCACTTTTATCTCTTATCTCTTCTACTCTATGGAATGGAATCATATCATTGCCGATAATAATATATCCTCTCCTAATATCATCAATAAATCTACCAGGAATGGGTCTAAGTTCCTCTTCACCATCAACTCTATGCCTAATAAAAACAATATATTCTTCTCTCTTGCCGCTGAAAAATATTTTTCTCAACCATTTTTCTATGTCTCCTCTTTTCTTAGGCATTATCCTTATTCCCTATCTTCTTATCGTTTAAATACTATCACATATATGATAGTATAAATGTCATGGTGTCTTATTATGAATAAGAACAAAGTACTAGGAGTGCTAATGATAGTATTATCACTAGTGCTCTTCATAATATATACTTATTTAGTTTACTTCGTAGACGAGAAGATATCATTCATAGTTATAAAAACAACTGTTTATCTCAGTGTCGTGGTTCTTATAGTGGCGTTTATGTATGTAGGATATGCTCTGATCAAGACCCCATCTATTCCGCCAGAAGAATTAGAGAAAATAATAGATGAGATCTTAAAGGAAGAAAATCAACAAAACAATACAAGTTCTTAAGGAATAACTACTTATCCCTCTTCAGCCTTCTTCTCAACTATTATGATTGGTGCAAGATTCTCTAATGCATAACCAAGTTTTTTCCGTGCAGAAACAAGTAGTCTCCAAAGAGTACCTCTTGAAACACCCATTTTCCTAGCAGCTTCTTCTTGAGTTAATCCATGATAATATACTAGCCTATACGCTTCAAATTCATCAGCTTCAATGATTACAGGGCTTCCCCTCTGAGCTGGTAATCCATTAATTAGAGGAATCCACGTTATCGTTCCTGGAAAACTAAACCTTATTATCCTAGGTTTCTTAGGTCTCCCGCCCCTCCATCCATGACGGTGCATCATATGTCTTATTCACCGTAGAAAGTTACTTGACGCGTTTAACAAATAAGTCAACTAGCCAGGAAAGTGCTTCTTTAGCCTTAGGACATATTTCCTCCGATTCGAGAAGAGCTGTTTTTGCTTCATTAACGTAGTTTTGCATTTTCTTCATACTATAATCATAGCTTCCAGTTTCTCTAACTATTCTCCTAACCTCCTCAATGTCATTAATTGTGATTTCTTCAGATTTCTTTTCATTGTAGATTTTCTCTAAGAATCGTTTTTCTCTTTCTGATCCAAGCTCATATGCTTTCACTATGAGTAGAGTCTTTTTCTTCTCTCTAACGTCGCTTCCAACAGGTTTACCAGTAATTTTTGGATCACCGTAGAGGCCTAAAATATCATCCTGTAGCTGGAATGCAATTCCTGCTGGAATAGCGTAGCTTGATAGCTCTTCGAGAAGCTTTGGCGTATATAGTGTTGAAGCAATAGCTCCCAAGTGCAAGGGTAATTCGACAGTATAGGAGGCTGTTTTTAACTTATGAATATTATAGATGTCTTCTTCACTCACTTTTTCCAAAGGCGTATAAGCTATTAGTAAATCAAGGTATTGGCCATATGATACTGTTCTTAACCCCTTAGTATATCTTCTTAATAGTTCTTCGATTATATTGCTTGGCAACCCTAATCTATAGAAGCTACTCACAGCTAATGTTTCTAAATAATCTCCAGCTAGTATTGCTTGTGATATTCCATAATGTTTACAGTCTCCAAGAAGTTTTTCTTCAACGCATTTTTTCTCAAACCATACATGTACTGTCGGCCCCCCTCTTCTAAGCTCATCCTTATCCATAATATCGTCATGTACTAAGAAATAGCTTTGAAGAAACTCTATACCTGCCATCAAGTACCTTAGTTTATCAAGATCTTTGTGTCTCCACTCCTTGCTCCAGTATCCAATCATTATAAGGAAAGCTCTAAGTCTCTTACCGCCTCTTAATGTATAATCTTTACTTATATATGGTAAAGCAACTAACTTATCACTAATGCTCTCTGCTTCGTACATGACTTCATCAAATACTTCTGCTAATGTATCATTAGTTATCTTTCTTGCATAATCTAGTAGATCTCTAAAATCACTCATCAGCGATCGACCTTTCAGCACTAATTGAAATAATTTATTTATTCTAATTGGTAATTATTGATAGTGTTAACTAAAATATTATTTCCTTAAATATTGTCTAAGCTCTTGTATGACTTTAAGCTTGATCTTATCTCCTAATAGTTCCCAGTAAATTCCTTTTGGTTTAGGTGGTCTGGGAGTTATTTTGTATAATCTTTTGGGTGTACCTATGTAATCAACTGTTAAATCGTGAGGCTCTAAAGGTATATGGTTCACTATCTGAATATCATGTACGGTTGTTATAACGGGTGTTTGTTCCGTAATACTTCCAATTTCTCTGAGTATAGCGTATTCGAGTTCTGCGTATCCTCCTCCCTTTCCTATTCTTCCTCCCTTCCTATCAACAGCGACTGAGCCAGTTATGACCAAGTCTACGTTGGGCATATCCTTCAGAGAGATCTTTTTACCATAAATAAATGCTCCTCTAATAGTTGATGCATATGCATATTTACTTGATGGGATCTTTGATGGATCTAGCAGGAGAAAACCTTCCCTTAACTTAGGTGATGCCATAACAAGTATTTTTCCATCACATAATGCTCTATACCTTAAAGGCTTTTGTGGGCTGTCAGGATTTGCCTTAATAACATTTGCGTTAACCCATATATCCAGACTAGTAATTCTCTCTGCAGCAAGTTCGGCTCCTACAAAATTAGGTATTCTTCCATGCACTGGCCTAGGAAACCTAGCTATATTATACTTTTCCATTAAGTCCCAGATCATTTTCCTTATTCTTTGCTTCTCTTCCTTGACCTTGCTTAAATCATCCATGTTTTCAACCATACGGATTTCTTAAAACACTATTATTTTAGAACACTAATTTATAATTCGTTAGAGATAATGCTTATACGGTGACTTGTGTATTGGCAATACTTCAGATTGCTCTAGATACTCATGACTTGATAACAGCTATTCGGATTGCTTCAAGCATAGTTTCAGAACTGGGATGTAAGAAGATCTGGATTGAGGCTGGTACTCCTCTTATAAAATCATGGGGGATTATAGGGATAAATGCTCTCAAAAAGACTACGGGTTGCTTCTTAGTGGCAGATACGAAAACAATGGATACAGGTGATTATGAGGCTGAAATAGTTCTTGGAGCTGGCGCTAATGCTTTCTCCATTTTATCCCTCGCTAGCGATGAGACCATAAAAGCTGGTCTTGAACAAGCTAGGAAAATGAATGGTTTAATGATAGTTGATCTTATTAACCACCCTAATCCTGTTGAACGCGCTATAGAGATCGATAAACTTGGTGTAGATGTAATATTGTATCATGTAGGCATAGATGTTCAGAAAAAGAGAGGATTAACTATCGATCAATTAATAGATGAGATAATTGAGTTGAAAAAAGTACTGAAAGCAAAACTGGCTGTCGCTGGTGGAATCAAGCATGGTAGGGCAAAGCCATTAGTAGAAGCAGGTGCAGACATAGTCGTTATTGGAAGCGCTATCACTAAAGCTGAAGACCCTGTTGAATCGACAAGAAGGTTTCTTGAAGAAATATCTTGAGTATAGGAAATTATTTAGTGAGTAGAGTTTAAAAATCAGGGATCTCAACGTATTGTCTAAGGCATTTTGGATCGTGAACTGATTCAAATTTTTCTCTGTGATCCCTTATCATCTCTATTAACAATTCATATGCTCTTCTCTTACACTGTCCACAGAGTATTTGGCCGTTCCTACAATTATTGTATAATTCTAAGAGTTCTTTGTCACCGCGGTATAGGAGGTACATGTAAAGCTCATAGATAGTACATTTACTAGGATCTCCTCCAAGTTTCCTTTGTTCTTCAGCTGTTGGCCTACCACCTGTTAGTGCATTCATTA
>JAGGVR010000051.1 GCA_021157925.1 Staphylothermus sp.
CTAGCATTAATGCCAAGGTCATACCTCCATCTCTTACTAACTGGTGTGGTGGATACATGAATCCACCGTTTTCTTCAAAACCACATAATGCATCCTTATTCCTCTCCATAGTCCATGATATATCAACGCTTCCAACTTTTAGCCAAACAACCTCTATTCCCAATGGTCTGAGCACGTCTTCTATAATGGTGCTAGATGATACAGCTGTATATACCTTCCTCGGGAACTCTGGGTGTTTGATTGCTAAGTATTTAGCTAGTAGAGCTGCCGTACGATCACCCCATTGGACTCTGCCTTTATCATCTATAAAGATAGCACGATCAGCATCACCATCGTGAGCAACACCAAGATCAGCATTGATGCTTAAAACGGCTTTAGAAGTCTCAGTTAAATGCTCAGGAACAGGCTCAGGCTCTCTTCCTGGAAACATTGGGTCTAAGTGACCATTTACAGTATATACTTTCACACCAAGTTCTCTAGCTATACGAGGAGATGTTAGAGCGCCAACACTATTAGCTGGATCGATTACTATTCTGAAGTTCTTTTTCCTTATAAGGTCTTTATCAACCTTGTCAACAACTGCTTTAACGTATATGTCATTAACGTATGGATACGGCTTAACATCGTGAATTAATGCGCTCCAATTAGCTCTTCTAAATCTCTGCTCGAAGAATATATCTTCTATTTTTCTCTCATCTTCCCTTGGAACCTCTATACCGTATGGACTAATGACTTTAATACCATTATATCTCGATGGATTATGGCTTGCAGTAATCATTACTCCTCCATCAAAATCTTCTGTTTTAACAACGTACTGAAGAGCTGGTGTAGGGGTTAAACCAGCATCATAAACTTTAACTCCTGCCGATAAAAGACCGGCAACAACTGCTGATTTTATCATTTCACCTCCTGCCCTGACATCTCTGCCGACAAGAACCTTTGCTCCCTCACCAAAATATGTCCCAATAGCCATACCCAGTCTTAACGCTAGTTCGGGGGTTAATTCTTCATTTATAATGCCCCTAACACCATCCGTACCAAATAACTTACCCATAAACTCCCACCCATGCATCATTATTTCTTACAGACGATGCGTTTTTCTAGGATATGATTATCGGTATTGATAATAATATCGATTTTCTATATTAGAGAGAACCGTTATGTAGAACTGATCTCTACAAAAAGAAATTATATTTACTCTTCCTCGTACTCGGAATATTCTTCTTCTATTTCCTCAAGTATGTCTCTTACATCATTTTCTCCTTCTCTTAGCTTTAGTTTAACTTTGTATCCCTTATCAGATAGTAGCTGCGAAATCTCTACGGCAATATCTCTAAGCTCGCTAAGCACGTCATCGACAGTATCCTCTACATCTTCCCCAGCCTCAACAAGGTCTACAAGAACATCCCTCAACTCTTCTTCGGGTTCAAGTTCTATTATCGCTTCATCGCCGATAATTCTGATGATTAACGTTATGGGAATTGTCTTATGAGTTCCTCTAATAATGTTCTTACGCTTCCTCACTTCTAACTCGTGCTCCTTCAACAACTTCACTATTTCATCACGTATGCTCATATCCCACCACCCTTCTCCATGATAATGGGTTATACAACTATATTTAAAAAAATTCTCTCAAAAACAGAAAATAATGAATTAGGACAATATTTGACATATCTATACCATTAAGGAAGAGGCTGAATAACGATTTGAACATAATGATACTCGCATCATCGAAAAGAGCATTAGATAAAATACATAAAATGCTTAGATCAATAACTAAAAAAGAATCTGTTGAAAAAATAATAATTGTCAGTACTCAGGATCTAATAAGAGAACTTGGCCAAGAACTGAGTAAGAAACCATTCTTTGATAAAAGGAAAGTATCATTGGTAGTTTTTAAGGAAAATTACCCAGAGGAAAATGCGCTAAAAATAGTGATAAAACACGGACCGGATATAATTATAGACTGTGATTATAGTAACTCACTATATCACCTCAGAGAATTAGTAGACGCAGGGAGGAAAAAAGTACTTAAATGCGATTCGGAGCTGATCAAGGATTGGTTTATGTAGGAATACCTTTATGGATAGGGTCTTTCACAAATCATAGCATTGAAGAAATAAGTAAATTGCTCCTTGACAACAAAATAGATCTTATAGAATTATCTATAGATTATCCATGGCCGCAAAAACAAGAAGAACTTTTAAAAAAAGCCATTTCATCCTTTACCAATGATTTCAAAATAGCAATTCATGCACCTTGGAGAGACTTACCTCTAGCCTCACCATATAATAGTGTTAGAAGGGCCGTTGTTAATGAGTTACTTGAAATAATTGACAATATATATGAGATTTACAGAGAAATAGAATACATTGTTTTTCATCCATTAACTATGCAAAGAATAGAATTATTCGATAATAGAATAGATGCTATTAATGCATTGAGGAATAGCCTCATAGAAATAGCTACAAAATTACCTGAGAAAACATATTTACTAATAGAGAATTTAACGAGAGGATTTGGGTCAGAAATCTCAAACCTTGTTGAAGCACTTGATACTATTGAACAAAATAATGTTGGATTATGCCTAGACATAGGTCATTTAGCTAGTCGGTACATTAGAGAAATAGCTGGAACAGATATATATAGTGATTTCTATGACTATTTAAAAGATGTTTTAGGAATGATCGAGGAATTACTTGTACCAGTTATACATATACATGATGTAGATGATAAAGGTAGAGAACACCTAATAATAGATGATGGGAGCCTTAGTTTTA
>JAGGVR010000152.1 GCA_021157925.1 Staphylothermus sp.
CAATACCTGCAGGAGAAGGGATTGGGCGAGTCGAGAGTGCTAGAGGAGAATTCATTGCGCACATAATTAATAAGCCTCCAAATAAGTTTTCGAAACCATTAACTCCTTACAGAGTAAAATTCCGTGGACCAACAATGGCTCATTTAACTACTGTGCTCAAACACATTGTTAGGAACGAAGAAATAATGGTAGCCGATCTTCCCGTTTTAATTGGAAGCTTGGATCCGTGTCCACCAGACATAGATAGGTAAAAAGGTGGTGCGCTGAATATGGTGTTATCAGCTATATTACTTGGGTTCAAATATCTTTTCAAAAGACCCTATACTAGAATGTATCCTTACAAGGAGAAAGCATATACTACGAGTAAGACTAGGGCTAGACATATACTATATCTTGATAGGTGTATTGGTTGTAGAGCATGCCAGTTTGCATGTCCAGCTGATGCTATAAAAATGTATGTATTAGAAGGAGATTATCCTAAGAACAGGAAGAAAATATTTCCAGGCATTGATTATAGTAGATGTACTTATTGTGGACTATGTGTTGAAGCATGTCCTGTAAATGCACTAGTTATGACAAACTATACTATGGAGCACTTGATTACTGAAGATAAATCAACAACACTCTACACACCTGAAATGCTCTCAGTTCCTCCCAAGGGTGAGTACATAGTTACTTTAAGTAGAGATACGTGGAAAAAACCACCTAGCCCTATACCTAAGAAGAAATAAAGGTGATGAAAATGCTTATGCCCGATCAATCTACTACGATGTTTTTATTATCAATCGCTACTGGGTTATTCATAACGGCATCTATATTCTATTTCATAAGACTTGTAAAGGGCCCAACATTGCCAGATATGGTATTAGCTGTTGATGTGCTCTCATATGATCTTGCGGTATTTATCATAATTTTCAGCATAGCATGTAATTCTCCCCTGCTAAGTGTTGGTGCTTTGCCGTTAGTATTATGGGCTTATCTCCTAGACATGTATGTTTCAAAGTACTTGATCAGGAAGGAGCTGGGTGATTAGCGGTGATGAGTGAAATAATAAATATGCTGGTCTTCTACATCGGGCTTATCCTCGTATTTTTAGGAGGAATTCTGGATTTACTAGCAGCTATTGGTATGAATAGATTCAAGAACTTCTACCTACGACTACATGCTGCTACAATAGGTGCTATTGGTGGTGGATTTTACCCACTTATTGGATTAGGTCTTATATCATTAACACTTGATTGGATGGGTACTAATAGGTTCTATGTTGCTGGAATATCTTTTACTACTGCATTTTTCCTAGTATTAACAGCTCCGGTAGGCAGTCATGCTCTTGCACAAGGTACACATAAATCACGTATAGTTGAGCCAGAACCCATAGTAGTTGATCGGTTAAGAGAAGATGAGGAAAAGGGGTTGATCGAGAAATGATTCTTAGTGTGCCTGTTTGTTATATACTGATCGCTTTATTCATGACATATGCATTAATACTGACTTATAAGACTATGATCGAAAAAGATCTGGTTAAAGCAGTTATTTATTCTGCTGGTCAAGCAGTTGCTTACACACTAGTACTGACTCTACTAGCAGCACCTGATCTCGTGCTTGCATATGTTGCTGTCGGTGTTGGTATGTATACTGCTTTGTTCTTATTCATTATTTCGAGAACAGAGTCCAAAGAATATGATAACTTAAAAGAACTAGGTGGTATGAATGAAAAATAAGGAAATTCTGCTAGGGGTTTTAGCTGGTTTAATTGTTTTAGCACTAGTTTATCTACTTGTATCACTAGCGATAATCATTGTTCCTCCACAGGAAGATAATAGATGGTTAGCGTCATGGTTTTTAGAAACTACATATAATTCAGAAAGAAAAGAATTGTGGAGTGCTAGTCCAGAAGTAGTAACGAGTATTTTATGGGATTACCGTGGACTAGACACTGTTTACGAGACAAGTGTATTCTTCTTCGCTATTATCGGGGGATTGATGCTGGTTAGAAGTGTTAAGATAGATCCATCGAAACTAGGTATACGTGGAATGAGCGTTATTTCTAAAACAGTAACAAAAATAGTTCTTGTATCAATACCTGTTGTGGCTGTGAGTGTTGCTTTACATGGACACCTTACTCCTGGTGGTGGTTTCCAGGGTGGTAGTATATTTGCTGTTGCATCGTTACTAGCTATTGTAGCTTTAGGTGTGGGCTTCTTATATAGAAGGGGGTGGAGTAAAGTCCGATTACTTGGTTTTAGAACAATGGGTTTAATCATAATTTCCATAGTAATAATGGCGGTCTTTATAACTGGCTTAACAATTGGAGCAACAGGGTATATTATGCAAAATCAGTGGAAACCGTGGGCTCCTATTGGTTATGGGTACTTAATTAATCTCGGATTACTAGGAAACGTGCTGTATAGTGGTTCATTGATTTTCTTGAATATTGCCGAGTTCTTAGCGGTCTCAGCAGGTCTTAGCTTAGCTTTCATCATAATGGCTTTGCCCAGGGAAGAGCTCATTAAAGGAGGTGATCTTGAGTGATTGATTTCTCAGCAATTATTTGGGGATACATATATATGGTTACTATAGGAATTATAGCTATGACTATCTATGGTATGGCTACTAGGCCTAATATTGTTAAGAAACTTATATTATTAAGCATACTCAGCGATACTGGTAATCTTATTGCAGTTATGCTAGGTGTTCATAGTGGTGTAATTAAGCCTCCTGTTTTCCCCGGAATATCATTTACTAACCATGAAGAAGTGGGTAGTGATGTTCTTAAAGAATTTTCTAAGAGTGCAGTAGATCCTATTCCACAAGTATTAGTGGTTACAGCAATTGTTATTGGATTAGCTGTACTTGTTTTCCTTGGTTACGTTTCTCTATTACTTTACCAGAAGTATGGCACGCTAGATGTTAGGTTATTAGAGAAGAAGATTAAGGGTGAAGCTAAGTGAAGAGGATTAGAGCGATACTGGGTTTAATGATACCATTGATCATACTCTATATAGTTTATACTGGTTCATTTAATTTATTTGAATTAATACTAGGCATTATTACTGCTATAGTCGTCGGTTACTTGTTCGGGGATGTTGTTGTAGAAAAAACTTCCAAAGTATTGGATCCTGTTAGATGGTTCTGGTTAGTAATTTATGCTGTATTTTACTTCACTGTAATAGAGGCTAAGGCGCATTGGGAAGTATTGAAGCTAATATTTAATCCATCTGGTATTAAACCAGCTATTGTTAGGGTACCGTATAATGTTTCTACTGATTATGCATTAACTACTATTGCTAACTCTATAACGAATACTCCTGGTACTATAACGGTGGATGTTGATGAGAAACGTAAGTATCTTTATGTTCACTGGATCAAGGCTGTGGATGTTTCGGATAAAGTTGCCAAAGAAAACATTTCCGCACTTTTTGAAAAATATGCTCATAAGATATTTGATTAGTTAAAAAGAGGTGTTGGATAAATGTTTGATTTGTATACGATAATATTGTGGTTGACGGGATTAATGGTAGTCAATGGTGTGGTTATATATATTGTATTTTATGAATTACTTGGCAGAATGTATTGGAAGAAGCTTGTCTCGCCTTCTCGTATTAAGGAAGATGTTGTTATGTGTGGATTAGAATATTCTGAGGAAACCTTGTCTGTTCCAGTATCGAGAGTATTTATGGATATTATTAAGAGATCTTTTCCCAGAGCTTCTCGTATTATAGAAGAAGGTGGTGGTACTAGTTTATTAAATAATTGGTTTGCTTGGATGCTCATATTGTTAGCGGTATTGTTAGTTATACTGGTTGTTGCGGGGTGGATATGATGTTCGATTATATTATGGAATCTCTTATATATCCTGGTCTTGTTTTCGTTATAGTAATGATAATCTTTACGCAATGGTTACACCGTAAGATTACGGGGAGGATCCAGTATAGGAGGGGCCCCACATATGTTGGTCCATTTGGATTATTACAGCCATTCGCTGATTTTATGAAGTTATTATTGAAAGAAGACGTAGTCTCGAAGTATTCTGTGAAGTTTCTGCCGTTAATAATAGCTTCTCTAGGTATAGGATCACTTGCTGCACTTCTAGTTATGACGCCTTTAGCTTTTAAGCCGTTATATAGTGGTTATGATGTTATAGTGTTCTTTTATCTCGCGTTATGGGCTAGTATTGCTGTATTATTAATGGGTCTTGCTACTCCTAATCCATATACAAGCCTTGGTGTTGGGAGATATATGGCATTGATTGTAGGGAGTGAACCAGCTTTTATTGCTAGTTTTCTAGTTCCAGTGATTATCGCTAGTAAGGAGTATAGTGCTAGTTATAGTATTTACTTGACATCACTTGTATCCGATAAATTATGGACTACAGACGTGTCATCATCTATAGCTATGGTTATAGCAGCTATTGCTGGTTTCTTAGCATTAATGGCTGTGTTGGAGATTAAGCCATTTGATTTCCCAGAGGCGGAGGGAGAGATATATTGGGGATTATTCACAGAGTATGGAGGTCCTAGATTAGCATTTATTTTCTTCATATTATTTGCAGAGAGAATAGTGTTGCCATTGATATATGTATTGCTGTTCTTAGGTAGTTCTTGGCCTGTTATGATATCTCAAAACTATATACTTGGTGTTATAGTGATACTATTCAAATATTTCTTAGTCTTTATAGTATTATCTATAATTGATAACGTTATGCCTAGATTTACGCCGACTCAAGCACTTAGATTCTTGTGGAAATATCCTATGGTATTATCGTTTTTTGCATTAATAGTGTCTCTTATATGAGATACAGTTTCATGTGAGCCAGAAAATTATGAATAGTAACCATCCACTAAAAATATTAACTAGGTTAAATGGCAGGCTTTTCTTTACAAAATAAGCAAATGATATTTTATTGCCTTGTTTTTCAAGAAGTCTTACTGCTACAAGATTAGCTGATGCACCAATATATGTTATTCCTCCTCCAAGAGTTGCTCCAAGCAGTAATGCCCAAGCAAGTGTTACTGGATTTATGTCTAAGTGTACGGCTAATCGATCTATTACTGGTAGCATTGTGACTACATAAGGGGTATTATCCATTACTGCTGATACAGCTACTGAGAACCATATGAGTATAGTTGTGATTAGGAATATGTTATTACTTGTATAACTAAGTAGGGTTTCGGCAAACTTTTCTGCTAATCCGTACTTTGCGAATGCTCCGGATAGAGTAAATACTCCTGCAAGGAAGACGAGTAGTTTCCACTCGAATCCCTGTTTAACTGCTTTCCTAACTGATCTTAGATCTTTATGGATTACGATCCTTGTAATTGCTAAGCCTCCTACTCCCACGAGAGCTGCAATAGTTAAAGGTATGTGTATTATATCCCTAATGCTTAATAGTGTTATTTTTATTGCTAGGAACAACAGTGTTTCGTAGATGAATAATTTATCTATGCCGAAGAAGAGTTTTTCTCTACTAAAAACTATTTCGCCTAATAATATTTTTCTTTTCTCGATCTTCCTATGCTCTATATACGTATATGTTAGACATGAAAGAATCATTGGTATTAATGTTATGAAAAACATTGATGGTTTTCCCCTATATATTATGAAGTCCATGAAGGATAAGTTGAAGTGTCCTGCTGTTATTATTGCTGGAGGATCTCCGATCATAGTTGCTGATCCAGCCATGTTTGATGCAAGAGCGACTCCGATCATTAGTCCTGTTACGTCAATTCTGGTAAGTTTTCCTATTTGAAAAACTATTGGTGCAAACAATAATACTACTGTGACGTTTTCTAGAACTATGCTGATTATTCCTGAGGAAAATATTAGTGTGAAGAAGAGTAAAAAGGGGTTTTGTATCTTATAAATGAGTATTCTAGCTACTAATTCTGCTATTCCGCTTATTTCGAGGAACACGCTAAAAATACTCATTCCAAGAATAAGTCCTAGAACATCCCAATTAATATATGTAATAGTTTCTTCTATTGAGAGTGCTTTGGAAAATAGAAGAGTTAAAATTATTATTAGTCCGATTAAATGTCTTTCTGGTTTACCTAAGATTATAAGTGTTATCATTAAAAACAATAGGATGAGTACTAGGAGTTCGTACATTGTTCATCAGCGTGTCTTTATGCTTTTATGGTTTTTCCGAGTCTTAGCTTTATTTCTTTGTATACGGGTCCATATGTGTAAACATATTTTAAGAGAGGAGGTGTTGCGAAGTTTGTTACTATTGTTATAAGTATTGCTGCTAAGTAAACTTCTGGTCCTAATAATCCGGCACTATATCCTATATATGCTGCTATTAGGCAGAATTCGGCTCTTGGGAAAAGACCAATACTTACTCTTAGTGCTGCTCTAGCAGGATATCCTAGTAGGAACGAGGTGAGGCCTCCTCCAAGTAATTTGCCGATGAATGCTGCTATGATCATGGCTAAGTAAAACGGAATATACTCTGGTGTGAGTGCTTTTTTAATGTCTATGGCAGCTGTTGTGGTGATAAAGAATAGTACTGAGAATAAGACTGCTAGTATTCTTATTTTGTCTGATACGGTTTTCGAGCCCCAGGCTTCTGATAGGCCTAGGCCGGTGGCATATGCTACTACAAGGGGTGATAGATTAACATATTTAACTATGAATGCTAATCCTACGAGGAGTCCTAGAACAGTTGCTAGGATTGATTCGTCTGTGTGGAGGTAGCTTGCGGCTTTTGTTATATAGCTGCCGAATCTGTGTATTCCCAGTACTATTGCTAGCCATACAAGGAAAGCTATGATTATAACCTTGGCTATTGCGGGGATATCGAATGTTGCTTCATGTATTAATGATGCGCCAGCAACTATTGTTATTAAGGCTGTTAAATCGTCTAAGACGGCAATACCCATAACGGTATATCCTTCGGGTGTATTGAGCTTCTTTATCTCTATGAGAGTCTTGACAGATACGCTAACACTAGTAGCTTCGAGAACAGCGCCTATGAAATAAGCTGAGCGTGGTGGATAACCCCATAAAATACCAATAGTATAGCCTAAACCAAAAGCTGCTAATGCTTCACCAACAGTTATTATTCCATAATACGGTAAGCTACGCATAAAATCACTATAATGAGTCTCAATACCAGCATAGAAAAGAAGTAAAACTATGCCAAAAGTACTCAAAGCCCTAATCATATCATTAACAGGATACCATCCTAGAAAACTAGCACCAAAAATCAAACCAGTCAAAAGATCACCAATAACAGTAGGCTGACCAAGCCTAGCCATCAACTCCTCAAAAACCCTAGCAACAACAAACGCAAAAAACAACGCCAAAAACAAATCATACAAAAGCTCCTCCTCACCACCCAAAACACAACACCCCCAAAACAAAAAACAACAACAAACAACAAGAAAATATAATAACCAAAAACAAATAAAAACACCACACACAAAAAATAAAAACCCAAAAACAACTAAAAATACAAAACGAAACAAGCCGCCGTAGTATAGCCCGGCCTAGTATGCGGGCCTGTCGAGCCCGTGACCCGGGTTCAAATCCCGGCGGCGGCGCTGTCTTTTATCATTATATAAAATTCATAAATTTGGATTCTGTATCTTGTTTTTATACAGTATATCTATGATTACTTCGTCGTTTTCCTTATAAATTAGGAGTTTTCTATTTGTTTTATAAAGGACTTGAGATAATTTTTGGGTATATACTCGTAACTTATCCATAACATTATAGTATATTCGGAGTCTGTTCTTTAGCGGGTTTAGGTCTTTATTTGTCTCTAAGTAAGGAATTAACAGTGAGGCTTTTCCTATTCGCTCTATGTTGAACATATATGGTGTAACATACTTGAGGAATTTTAGAATTTGGGGTTTTGAAGTTATTCTAAACCTATAAACATTATCTGGGTGTCTATGAACATGTCCATAAATACTATATTTTCTCCAAATCTCACAGATATATTCGAGAAAGGTTCTGTCTTGATCCATAATTATTATTTCTGGTTCTAGGTATAGTCGTGGTTTTGGTCTGTTTCTTCTTTTAACGCTGATTACTATGGCTCCATCGCTATCCATTAATCCTGCATTGAAGGAAAACCATTGTTTATCTGAGTGCGAAAATTGTTCAGCGATCTCTAGCTTGCTTTTAGAGCATATGTTTTGTTTTACATCTCTGATATAGGTATAGCATCTGATTTTCCATCTTGAAAAGCTTATATTATCTCTTCTGGGAAACGTGTAAAGCATGATTGTAGAACCCAAAACCAAGGTTGGTGTGATAAAAGCTAGCAAAGTTCCAATATGACTTGTTTCAATACCTAGACTATCCCTAGAGTATGTACAGGTATAGGAACCATCTCCCAGAATCACCTCATAGAATTGAGGTAGTATATCGTATTGTTTCATGTTTGATGTTCTCTTTATCATGGATTTTATCATTGAGTGTAGTGTGGATATTTCAGTCATCTTATCATCCGATTATATGTATATTTGGATAATTATATTTAAACCTTTTTAAACAATTAGACAATAAATACATTGGGGATATGAATGCCTGATACTTTATTGACCCATATTAAAAAACTGATTACCTTACTAAAGTTGATTTATTCATCAAAAAGCTTAAGTATAACAGACATAGTCAATGAGACAGGATTCAATAGATCACAGGTTTACACATTACTAGAAGTACTAGAAAAACTAGGACTTATCAAAAGAGAACGAATAAGAACAGTACCACCACGCACAATAGTAACCCTAACAGATAAAGGATCTAATTTCATGAAATGCATAGAACAAAGCAATGATATAGACACTCTACTTCCTAAATGAAATCCCTAATTACTATCTATTGTGGGGCGAATTCTCTAGTTTTCTTTAGATTTAGACTAATACAAGATTTGATTTGCTTTTGTCTTAATTGCTCTTGCTTGGTTTATTTATAAAGGGTTTTGTTCTATGTTCGGTAATGTGTGGGTATATGTTTAAATTATTTACGGTTGTATCTGTTTATATTTATAAAATGAATAATAGTTCTGTAGGTGGTTTGGAATATGGTGAATGGTCTGGTTGATGAAATCTACGTGTTATTAAAGAAATTGTGTGATGCGCCTTCTCCTAGCGGCTTCGAGGATGAAGTAAGGGAGATTATCATTAAGGAGCTTGAGCCATATGTTGATGAGATATGGGTTGACTCTATGGGTAATGTTATCAGCGTTAAGAAAGGTGGTGGCGAAGGAAAACTAATGATCGCTGCACACATGGATGAGATCGGGTTAATGATAAGACATATTGATAAGAAAGGATTCCTTAAATTCACTCCCATTGGTGGATGGAATGAGAGAATCCTTCCGGGACAGAGAGTATTGATAAAAACACTTAACGGGAAAATAGTTAGAGGAGTGATAGGTATTAAACCACCACACATAATGAAGCCCGAAGAACAAAAACAAGTAATCCCAATCCATGAATTATTCATAGACATAGGCGTGGATTCTAGAGAAGAAGCTGAAAAACTAGGCATAACCATCGGATCCATAGCTGTTATTGAAAGAGATGTTGTAAAACTTGGGAATGGAAAAATAGTTACAGGACGAGCATTTGATGACAAAGTAGGAGTAGTGACAATGATAGAAACAATTAAGCATCTCAAGGATGCAAAGATAGACGTCTACGCTGTAGCAACAGTCCAAGAAGAAGTAGGATTAAAAGGTGCTAGAACATCAGCATACACAATAAACCCAGACTTAGCAATAGCAATTGATGTAACAGTAGCTTCTGATGTACCAGGAGTACCCGAAGAAAACCACATCACCAAAGTAGGAAAAGGACCAGCTATAAAAATCATGGATGGAAGAAGCGGTTCTGGACACATAGCACACCCAGCAATAAGAGAATTACTGATAAACACAGCCAAAGAAGAAAACATTCCTTATCAACTAGAAGTCTTAACTGGAGGAACAACAGATGCTGCAGCAATCCAGCTAACCAGATCTGGAATTCCAGCTGGAACATTATCTATTCCAACACGCTACATACACTCACCCATTGAACTACTCAGTTTAGAAGACGTTGAAAATGCTGTAAAATTATTAGTAGCCTCCATCAAGAAAATAGATCATAATTGGATAAACAACGTCTTGAAGAAAAAGATCAAATAATCTAACAAAAGCGAGTCCCAAAGGAATAAGAATTGAAAATAATAGGACATAGAGCAAACAACAAGCTAATACTCAAAAAATATCTTGAATCAAAAATAGACGGTATTGAAGTAGATCTCGATATTGAAAACGGAGAACTAAGAATAAAACACGGTCCAAACCCAATCAAAAGACCAAGCATACTTGGAAAATTAGTAGGATGGATAGACTATAAATTCTTTTATAGAGACCCCTACATCAAGAAATTATCCATAACTCTTAACGAAATTTTTCAAATAATCAACAAATACAAACTAACCCTATTAATTGACTTAAAAAACCTAGCAACAGCAAAGAAAATTATTCATGAAAATATGCTTCCCACTAATATTGTTTTTTCATCAAAAGACCATTACGCGATCAAATACATAAAGCAGGAACTTGGAGATAACGTTAAGGGCCTTATAACAATTGATTCAAAACCAGTAAATATTCATTGCTTAATAAACTCCTCAAGAGCTGATGGAATTTCATGGAACTATGTATTTATTGATGAAAACGTCCTGGAAGAACTCAAAAACAGTAGTTATATTATATATACATGGGTTATCAATGATAGAACAACATATAAGAAGATTGATAGAACTGGTTTAATCGACGCAATAATCACTGATGCACCATGGAAACTCCTTCCTAATAATTCAAGAAAATAAGTGGTGCGGAATGAAAGACCATTATATAGTTGGTGTATCAGCAGCTTTAACTGCAAGTATGATCTGGAGTCTTGCTCCCGGCCTAATTAGTCGATATGGAAGCAAGGCTAAATCAACTGTTCTAAATACTCTTAGAGCATACTACGCATCACTAATACTGTTAATCTATACATTACTTACACTCAATAATAGATGGTTATCTTTTGAGGGAATATTGGTTATAATCATTAGTGCGATATTTGGTCCTTTACTGGGAGATACTCTCTATATTAAAAGTATCAAGAGAATAGGCGGAGGAAATGCAGTATCAATTTCATATACATACATCTTCTTTGCACAATTATATTCATTCATATTATTCGATGAAAAAATATCGATATTCATGATCATTGGCACGCTCATATCGTTACTAGGAATATACATAACATATAGCGGAGAGAAACAAAAACTAGTACTAAAAGGACTGATATACGCAATAGGAGCCGCCATATCATGGGGTATGGGTGCAACACTTAGTAAATTAGCAATAATGTACGGTGATCCTGTGACTATAGCATTTGTAAGAAACTTGTTCACAGCCCTTGCATTATCTATTTTTACATACAAGTATTTACCAGGAACCTTTAAACTTAAAGGAGTACAATTAACAGCCTTTATTACTGGTGGACTCGGATTTGGTGTTGGAATGACCTTGTTCTTAACAGCTATTAGCCTAGTAGGCGTTAGCGCTACAGTATTAACTACGAGCATAACACCTGTTCTAGGAAGAATACTAGCAAGAATCATTGCACATGAAAAACCATCTATGAGAGCTTATTTAGGAACATTAACAACATCGCTAGGAATATTTATTGGTTTACACTCTGCTTAAAAATATTCATGGCTATATCAGCATATATTTTCTCAGCTAACAAGAGGTGTTTTACCGGGACATATTCATTAGGCATATGTGCTAAGTTCTCATCTCCAGGACCAATACCTATTGTTGGAATACCAGCTATTCCTGCAGAGTATACACCATCAGTACTAAATCTCCAAACACCAATAATTGCTCCAGTTATGTGCTCTCTCAAAATACTATATGTTCTCCTAATCAAAAATGAATTCTTATCCATGATCCAAGCTGGATAAAAGTCTTCATAAACAATCACTTTACCTGTCCATAAAGTAGTTGTTCCTTTATTAATCTCAATACTATATCCTAGAATGTTTCTATTCTTGCTAAGTTCTTCAAGAATATTTTCTATTTTGTCTAGAATGTTTTCTTTGGTTTCTCCAACTATGAATCTATAATCAATTATTAATCTACATGTATCTGGTATCATAGGTGTACTCTTAGGTTCACACTCTATTATCGTTGGTGAAAAAGTACTCTGACCAAGTATATTATGTACAGGAAACTGTATTTTTCCGAATCTATGAATGAACGTGCACATAGCAAACAATGGGTTTATCGCGTTTGAAGGCATTGAAGCATGCGCAGATCTTCCCCTCAATGTTATTTTTAAGACAGTTCTACCCCTTTGCCCAATATATAGATTTAAATTAGTCGCCTCCCCAAGAATCACTAGATCTGGTCTAATCCTCAATGTTTCCTCAATAGTGTGTTTAAAAACAGTTCCCTCGGATATTTCTTCGAATGGTACAAAGACGTAATAGATTGTCGGAATATCCGTAGATTCTCTTAACTTAGTAATCGAAGAAATCATAGAAGCAATAGCACCCTTCATATCAACACTGCCCCTTCCATAGAGCTTACCATCAATGATGACAGGCTCATAGGGATCATTAATCCATTGTGATATATCTCCTTCAGGCACGTGATCCATGTGGCCTTCGAAAACAAGTGTATTATCAATACTACCTTTAATCACTCCTATGACGCTCCCATATTCATCGATAAACGCCTTATCAATGCCCATATCATTTAAAAGATCTCTAATAGTATATGCAATTTCTTTTTCTTCTCCTGAAAGACTCTTAATACGAATAAGCTTAGAAGCAATATCTATTACCAGTCCCTTATCACTCAACCAGAATCACCCTTAAAAACATTTAATCACTAAGAAATAAATAGATGATGAAGGCTAGATAAGCAGATTAATGAAGAAGGTTTCTGGTGCTGATAATCTTGTATTAGAAACGTATTATTCTCTTAAGCTCTTCGAGACTTGTTCTGACAAGTTTTCTAAACCATGGCGACAACACATAGAGTACAATAACATAAATGACTAGAGAACTTATAGCGATCCAAGTTACCATAGGTAGGTCGGAATATATGCTTTTAACCATGTAGTTTATGTAACCTGTTATTAATGAATAAAGATAGATTATGAATAAACCACAAAGTGAAGCCGCTATTTCTCTCCATGGTATTGAGAAATCTATTTGTTTTTTAGCCATAGTGTACAACTTATAAAGAACAGGTATATTGACAATTATGAGTAGTATTGGATACGATGCCAGTAATGATATAGGATCATTTATACCTGTGTAATATAATATGATAAAACTTGCTGATGCTATAGAAAGATATGTAATGTTGGCTAAGAATCTTATAAGTGGAACTTTAAATAGAACGGTTTTTCTCAAGCTGAGACCACTATATTTTAGATCAGCTCTTTCAAGAGAAGTACTTACCATGGAGAAAAATAATATGTATACGTCGAGTATGAAAGCAATAGAATATAATATAAATAAAGGATATACATCAAGATATTCTCTTCTAAACATACTGAGAACAACTTTTGCATAAATTATAAATGAGCCACTAAACAATAAGCTAATGATAGAAATTATTTTCATAACGTCCTCAATATCAGTTCTTGATCCTCCTCTTAATAATCTTGGTCCCAACCCCCTACTAAAAGCTTGTGCACCACCCCTAATGAACGATCGAGGTATATATGATACGCCGAGATAAGCTGGATATATCATAGAATTCGTTACAAGTGAAGTTATTAGTCTCTCACCACTATTTCTAAGCTGGCTTGATACAATATTAATTAAGGGAATATATGAATTTTTCAAAAATAATGCAATGTTTTTGAAAGATAAACTAGGTTTAGATAATGCCTTAATATACAACATATATATGAACGATACAATTGTTTTTATTAAAACAGCCATAGCTATTCCTAAAAGAACTCCTTCCAAACCCATCCTTAATACAACAACGAAAAAATAAACGAGCGAAACCCGTAAGGTTTCTCCTAGTATATCTATGTATCCTACAATATATGGCTTCTTATTAGTGAGGATTGCAACATGTGTGGAATAAATTACTTGACTTAGAACAATAAGTGATGAAAAGAAAAGAGTTTCATGAGTCAGTTTATTGAGAGGCAGAACTATTAGCATTAATACAACGAGTAGTAATGAAGAAAATACACTATATAATAGTGTTATACTATACCCTGTATATGCTATATCGTATCTCTTCCTGGCGTAGAATCTTGATACCCACATATTCCATATCTGGGGTATTGGCTGGAACAAGGCGATGAGTGCGAGTATTACATTGAATAAACCATAGTCTTCAACAGATAGTTTTCTGAGAACGATCACTGCGAAAAGAGAAGCTGTTAATACTCTATAAATAATATAGAGATAATTAATAATAGTTGAATATCTTACTCGTAGACTCCTTATTTCCTCATAATCACTATTATTATTTAGACTCATCTATATGATAACACCTTGGTATCGGTGTTAGATAGTAGTATTAACTTCCCATAAATATATGGTGATTGGGATAAAAACATTGTATTCGAGTAAACTATACTATAGTTATTATAGCTTATCTAGTATTTTCCATGCTTTTTCGAAAGGATCAAGATCCAAATCTACTCTTATATCTATTAGCTTATCATAGTATGGGAAGTATTCTGTTTCTCCTACAACCAGTATTGCTAGCGTCTGGTCTCCTCTCTTATCGCCTCCTAATTCGTGACCTTTCATGAGAGCCTCGAGCAGTATCTCAGCATATGTTCTAGGCGTGTTTATTTCATGTGCTTTATTTTCGAAGTATTCACAGACAGTCATTGGTATTGTTTTATTTGTTAATAAGTTTCCTATACATACAGAGTATGTGCCAATATATTCTCCCTTTTCTAAAGGAATACCTCTACCGCTATAAGCAGCTAATCCGTATCTCCATGAAGCAACAGCTACTTGTCTCTTTTCAGGAAATGGATCTTGTTTTAATGAAATTGATAAAGCATTTTTAGCAGACTCTCCCTTTGATAATAGTTCTAATATGCGAGGTCCGTGCGATGGATTAGTATATGCTTGAGTAGCAACTCCTCCGTAAGGATACTTAGCCCATGGAACTCTTGAACCAACAGCGATGCTTCCGGAAACAGTACCTATGCCAATAAATCTATTATGTGGATCAAATGATACTATGCTATAAGTCATCTATGAGCACCTTTGGGTTAAAATCATAAACCTTTATTCTACATAAATGGTTTTATAAATAATCATGATAATGGTTTTTATGTAAGAGGTGTTTTATACATGACTTATGGTATTGATGATCTAGTAGAAGCTCTTAACAAGTTGGAGAAATATGGTGTTAAATACGTCATTATAGGAGATACAGTTGTTCAGTTAGCTTTAAAGTCTAAAGGGCTAAGTGGTGATGTTGACTTATTTGTGGAGGAGCCGAGTCCGTTGATCGAGGAGGAGCTTTACAGAAATGTAGCTGAGAATGAAAACTGGGGTTACTCCACAACAGAGATAGGGACTCCAAGACTAATTGCTAGGATCGGAGACAAGGAAATTATTATAGAGATATATGAGAACTTCATGGATATAGAAATACCTGATCAAGTTATTGCTGAAGCTAAATCACTTAAGCTAAGGGGATTAAAGGTAAGAGTTTTGCATCCAGAGCAGTACTTTGTTTTGAAAGCTCGTCAAGGAGTTGATTTAGATAAGTTGGTTAAGTACATTAAGATGTTGAAGAAGATAGATAAGAAGTTGTTGTTGAAAACAATTGAATACTTCCCCGACGAAGAGCAGGGGCTAATTATTGAGAGATTAAAAAGTATTGGTTTAGAAATTTAAACTTGTCTCAAATTCGGTCCAGCGAAGAGTACATCATCGCTGAGCAGGGGGCTCAGTTCCGCCGGAATACCACATCCTTCAATGATTTTAAATATCTTGGGTACTACTTAATTATTCCTGGTGGTAGAATGGTTTCTTTTAAGAAGCAATTATTGCTTTTACTTCTTGCATATATTCCTGGGATTTTCCTCCCCTTTGTTATGCGTTTAGGGGAGACTCTTGTTTCGTGGTTTTTTATGGGGGCATGGGTATTATACGTGTTTATTCTATTGATAGTTGCTTATATAATTGATCGTGGAGGTAGTTCTAGAGTTGATTAAACCCGAGGTATTGGCTTTAGCTATTATTTTTGGTTGGCTTGCCCTTACTTTTGGTTATGGATACATAGCTACTAAGAAGAAAATGAAAGGAAGGGCTACTGAATGGTTTGTTGCTGGTAGAAAGCTAGGGTTATTAGTGCTATGGCTTAGTTTAGGCGCTAATATTTATAGTTCATACACTTTTCTAGGCTTACCCGGCTTAGCTGCTCGTGAGGGATTCAGTGTCTGGGCTATTACTTTATATGGTATGATTAGTTACTTGATAGGTTTTTGGCTCATACCCCGGCTTTGGAGAGATGCTAAAAAGCGTGGCTGGTTAACGCTTGCTGATGCTTTCAGAGACTTATATAATTCTAAATTCGTTGCTGGATTCGTAGCTTTAACAGGAGCACTGTGGAGCATTCCATATGTTCAGCTCCAAATCCAAGGCATGGGATATATTATTGAAGTCTCGGGTTATGGGTATATTGATCCATTAACTGCTAGGCTCATAGCTTTTTCTTTACTAGCAGTATTTGTTGTTATTGGTGGTCTGGTTAGCGTTACTAGTATTAATGCATTACAAGGGGCTATTATGCTGATAGCTATATGGTTTATCGGTATAGTTTCGCCAATAATAGCTTTTGGAGGATACGATAAACTATTCTCTACATTGATGAATTATTCCCCACCAGCTGGTGCTAAGTTTCATTTAACACCAACTATTAACGACTTATACTTCTTGTACTCAATCATACTTGTCGCACCACTTGCTTTCTGGCTCTGGCCTAACAGGGTTCAGAACATTTTCGGAGCCCGTAGTGAA
>JAGGVR010000061.1 GCA_021157925.1 Staphylothermus sp.
CTGCCAGAGAGGAGTTTCTAAGGATTAAAGCTAGGCGGCAATATACACAGCCTCATTTTAAGTCAAAAGCTACGGTATTATTGAGAATAGTCATTCATAAAAGAGATCCAGTAAATAGATTCCTCAATATATGTGATTTGAATTCATGTTTTGTAGGGCTAATCGCTGGTGAGGGGTATCTTAAGCCAAGGCTTAAGATTAAAGGAATATATTATTCTCGCCTTAAGAGCTGTAGCAAGTTTTTATATGTTTTTATACGTTCTCCATGGTGCGTTGTGTTTATGTTTTTGCCTTGGTAGAACATTATAGTTAGATGTACCGTTGCCTGGGGGAACGGCGGTGAACATCTCCAAAGACCAATGAAGCCCCAGCGACAGGGGAGGAACAAAGATGAGCCAATGACCGCCAAAACATATAAAGAGGCAAACCCATTGAAATACACCAGGTAAATAAAACCTTTCTACTGTACCTTAAAAGGCTACTAAACTTAACGAATGTTAAGAGGAGGGGTATACATGTTCATTCTCGACGAAATAGACATGTTGTTTATGCTTTAATTAATTAATCCACGAGGGATAGTTCCTAAAATATATCCTTACAAGTTGAACTATAAGTGGAAATTACTAGACCTATATTGTGATAACGCATATATTTTAGACGCGATTTATTTCGTATACATCGATAGATATCTTCTTAGACATGTTCTTGGACATATAATTTATGGTGTATCAATTCTCAAAGAACATGAAAGAGAAATTTTTCATAGATTTTTTATTTGATGCAATGCTTGACTCCATTCATAGAGATTTTATAGTTCATAAGAACCTATATATTAGGTCAAAAGACATATCAAAAGACATACTGGATAAACCGTATAATATTATTTGTAATTTAGTTGAAGGAGTAAAAGTTATATAGACCTATTTGAAGCACATATTAAAACTTATAATCAAACGAAAGCACTCTATAAATTACTCAATTATGCAGATGAAAATCTTTTCATATAAAATCTTTGAAAACAGGCTATCAAAAACTAGAATAAAGTATTAATGATATAAAAGGTGTAGCCCTTTAACATTCTTTGTTTTATCTCCTTAGAGTTTATGAGGATTTTATGAGGAGAGATGCCGCCGCCGGGATTTGAACCCGGGACAACCGGATCTCCCCTGGGATCGACTTCGGACCCGTGTGTCCCGTATGAGTCCGGCGCTCTGCCAGGCTGAGCTACGGCGGCTTCATTTTTGAATTATATATGGCCGGCTTATAAATTTTGTAATTGATATTAAGAAATTATGATTACTTCTTCTTCGTATTCTTCTATTTGTTTTTCTTTCTTTTCCTCAAGTTTTCCTAGTAGGTAAATGTATTTTTCTACAGCCATTCTTATAAATTCGCTACGGGTTAAACCTAGTTCTGCCGAGTACTTGTCTATTTTTTCTAGGAGTTTTTCATCTGCTTTAAAAGATATAACTCTTAGTGGCATTTTGCATCACCTATTTCTAATGATTACATGTTATTAAAATGTATTGTTATGAAGGATATAATACTAGATCAAATATAGAGGGGTGGGCGAAAGTATTAGTTCCATAGGAATAAAAACTATTAAGTTGGAAAATCCTTAAACTATTGATGAGGGCCCGTAGCCTAGCCAGGATAGGGCGCCGGCCTCCTAAGCACTTATTCCCGCGTGGATAGCCGGAGACCCGGGGTTCGAATCCCCGCGGGCCCGCTGTTTTGTGTTTTCATGTTTTTATATCATTTTTACTGCTATAATTATGTATAAGTGTTGTAATACAAAGTAGTTATATGGGTAGTGATATTGGTCGTGGAAATAACTAAGATATTACTGGATAAGATTGATCTTAGTGAATTATTTGATGATGTTATTAATCGTGCAAAGATAACTCTTTTCCAAGAAATTATCTATAGGGATTTTATAAATGATCTGAGGGATTTGGAAAAGTTTTTAGAAAAGTATAGTGACAGCGCTTATAGGTTTTCGTTAAAGCCTATTCATGAAGAATATGAGTTATCTATTTACTCTATTAATGGTTATATCATAGGATCTATTCTTGATTCTCCAAGTGAGAAAATTAGGGGGATTGATGCTTTAAGAAGTTTTTCTGAGAAAGTGGGTAGCGATAAAATTGTTATTGAAGTATATAAGTTGCCGATAAATGTTGTAGAGGAAATTATTGGTAAAGATAATCTGGAGAAAATAGTTTCAGTATCAAGTACTGTGGCTGAACAGCATAGAGAGGTTGTGGAGAAAAAAATAGTGGTAGTTGAAAAGGCTGAGGAAGCTGGGAAACGTGTTGAAGAAGCCATTGTGGAGACTAAGGGAATAGATTATGGTAAGATAAAGCATGACATACCTGAGTATATTAAGAGGTTTGGGCTCGATCCTCTAGGGGTTGAGGTTGTTGACGAGGCTGAGTTTGTTGTTGTTTATGTTGATGTTGCATCGCCTTCATTATGGATTGATCTTGAGACACTTGTATATGGTGTTGCTTCTCGTTTTCTCGAGATAATTGGCTCGTTGAAAAAAGTGTTGAAGGTACAAGTTCGTTTAGCTGATAAGGTTAAAGCAATAATATTTGCTAAGCCAGAAGACCTTAGAATAGCTAAGGTTATAGCATTACTAGCTGAGGCTTTTAACGATAATGGTATTCCTATAAATAAGACTGAGCAAAAAATTGTCGGAAATAATTTATTTATAGAGATCAGGGCTAAGAAGCCCGTGTACCCGGATGTCTCTGTAAGTGATGTTATTAAGAGTATTTATCTAAAAATAAGAGAAATATGGGGCGATAATGTAGAAGTAACTGTGAGAATAGGCATGTTTACTAGGATAAGATATCCTTAAACTAAGCTCTGGGCCAATAAATATTAACCCAGAACAAGTACATGTCTTAATAGATAGGAGCCGGGGTGGCCGAGCGGCCTAAGGCGGCGGGCTGCAGGGCAACCCTAGTTGTTTCAGGGGTTCGTCGAAACCCGCTTATTCGCGGGTTCGAATCCCGCCCCCGGCTCCATACCCCCACGTTCGGGTCCCTCCTTTACACAACTATATCAATCTGATAAGGTAATGAATTCTACGGCTTAATCACGTTTCATTACTACTCTCCTGTTATTCTCTCCTATATTAGTGTGTTTGATGCCTAGGGAGGTTAGTATATTAGCGGTTGAGGATAAAACTTAGTGGATGTAATTACTGTTCAGCAAGGTTGAGAAGGTTTTATTAGAATATCTTCGTCGTTACTCATTATTAAGTCAACCTTCCTAATCCTTATATAAAGCATAGTCCTTAAAGAATGTAGCTTATACCGCCTCTCCGGGGCCTCGTCAGTACTGTTGCTAGTATACTGGCTGGTCTATTCGTATTCACCCTTGTATCCGCTGTGTTTTCCCGCCTAATAGCCGAGGTCAGCAGTAGCCTAAGCCTAGGAGCCGGTAATCTGGGAAGCATAGTGTTCGCATTGATAATGCCGATAGTATACCTCATCATCGGCCCCATGATACTACAACACGTCGGAGGCGCTCTCGGAGGCCACTTCTTCCCCTCGATGAGATACATGCTACGCTACGGACTAGGAGTAATCCCCATAGTGTTTCCCTCAAAAATGGCCGAACAAGCAAGCACCCATAGCCCTAGCAGCAACCGGGGGAGCAGGAGCGGTCGCGGCGGGAGCAACAACGATTGGAGCAACGGGAGCAATAGGAGGAGCAGCATCGGGTCTCGGCTACCTAGCACCAGTAATAGGAACAACAACCCTAAGAAACCCCCTAGCCTCTCAGCTCATGAAACAAAGAATAATGGGAGTAGCTACCACCGCCCCCGCCAAACCATTGATAAGAGAAGTAAAACACCCAAGACTACAAACAGCCCTCCACATAACCAAAACAGCAATCACCAGCAAACAACCAGAATGGGAGCTCAGCAAAAAAGAGAAAATAGCATACTACGCACTACGATACACGGTGGGACGCTACATCAGGAACCTAAGAAAAGCAGGAGAGGCTTTTAGACAAACATTCTACCGTGAAACTGGGATCTGGATCCCTAGGAGACTGCCAAGAGAACATGAGATCAGAAAAGCAGCGGAAATAACGGCAAAAGCAGGAAAATGGATAGGAGAAAAAGAAGTAAGGTTAATCCGAAAAGTGTCGCAGATTCGTGGAGGTTATTTCAGCACTAAGGTTGATACCAGAATTGATGGGTTTTAAAGAGTGCTAAATAATTAATCCTTCTTTTTTCAACATGGCTAAATGTCTATAATAAGATTAGAACATTCCATCTACTTAGTCTTGGTCTCCTTTTCCTTCAAATGCCTTTATAAGGGGATTGTGGGGGTCGTTCTTTTTGATTTCTTCTAATTCTTCCTGAATCAGCATTAGTACTATATCTTCGGCTGTCTTTGTTCCATCCGCTTCATATAGTATTACATATGCATCCGGATCTAAGAGGTATATATTTCCAGTACTATCGTATGCTACAGCATGGTATTCATATTCGCTGTATTTGATTGGTTCAATTGGTTTACCATGCATCCCATCTATTCTTTTCGGTTTCCATTCTTTTGCATGCTCCATTATCCATAGGAATATTTCAGGGTCTGGTTTCCATTCTGGATCTAGTGTGTGGTAGTGGTTTTGCTTTCTTAAGTTCTTCGAGGGTAAGCTTGACTCGTCTAGACATTATCGGGTCCCCCGTTTTATTTATGCTGATTGGGAGACAGTCAGTTCTTCTTGTAATGCTTTGATGTTTTCTGGCGGTGTTCTAATTTCATACGTGTGTTCTGTTACCTCTGCATTGAATTTCTTAAGGATCTCTACAGCATCTTTATGTGTTTCGAAGTATTCCTTTATTTTTTTCTCAGCTGTTTGAATATAGTTGTTGATCTGTTCTAGTAGTTGTTTAGTATAGCATTTTCGGCTTGTACAGTATGCTTTTAGTATTGATACTGGGTTAAGTGCTATAATTGGAATTATTTTTATTTTTGTCTTATTTGCTTCACTTGTGTCTTCTTCTACGAAGTCCAGTTTGTAAGTAATGTATATTAGTGGATACGCACCTCCAAATGTGATGGGTTCTATTATTTGCCCAGGCATTTTACCATTGTATAGTAGTTTTGAGATTAAGTGTATGATGCCCTTTTTCTCTACTGTGAATGAAGAGTAGAGGTCTGTGAGCCTCTCTATAGTCTCTGCTACTGACCCCCATCCTTCCGAGGATGCTATTTCAAGTAATCGGTGATATATGTCTTCTTTTAAACTAATACTTCTATATCCACGGATAGGCATATACATCACCTACCTAGTAGTTTGAATAAAAAGGCTTATATATTTTACTATATAAATACGGTATATACGGTATATGTGAAAAGGTGAATGACGTGAGCGGCAATTTAATAATGGCTATCGATCGTAGTGAGGATGATGGTAGGGTAATAGCTAGGATGATCTGTGAAGAGTTTTTGAACGTATATAACAATCACGGAATTTATAGTTCAGGCGATCATTGTAATGAATAGTCATGATGTATTATGATGTATTCTATTAGAATAAAAGCAGGTATGCACAGAATGGTATAATGCAATAGTCTGCTGTTATTTTGTTTGTAGTGTTAAGAGCTTCAAGCTTCGCTAACTCCGCTTTTCAAGCAGGAATAGTGATATTAGCATCATTTTCTAAAGTTGTTATATCCTAAGACACTATATATGGTCTTAGCATATTCAACTTTGAAAAATCCCTCATCAAGAGCTATCTTATTCAATATCCCAACCTTTACGTTATCAGAGTATATCGTTAGAGAGCCTTTATTCCATGAAATAATAATAGGTGGTTCTCCAATACTGTACGCATTGTAGCCTAGTGAATTGAATGTGTTAAGGGCCTTATTAATACTAAGTGTGACATTGTTCTCTGCTAGTTCATGAAGTTCTATGAGTCATCGAGGGTAATTTGAAGAATGATCTAATTTAAGATAATGTCAGTATTCATTACAAAGGACATTAATACTTTCATTAATGACTACGGTTACGATTTCAGGACTACCTATAAACCATGACTCTACAGGCTTGGTAGGCCTTTTCGTAAATAGCGTGAACCTTAATGTAATAAATCAGGACGATTAATTCGTGCTTCACAGATAACACCTAAGTATGTAAAAAAGGTTTAACTTAGAAACCCTTATTGCTCTGGAGATGCTACTATTTCTCTCTTTATAACAGCTATGCATATTCATATCAAATGTCACAATGTAGTTTACTAATGTTACATGTTTTCTAAAGTCTTATACAGGTTATAGTTTCTGACTATACGAGTTATTGTGTATTTGCGATACGTAATCAACCTGCATTAAACTTAGCCGTTCAAATAATGATAATGTTCTAAATCTTGGATTTTTTGTTCAAAGACTAGAATGATAAGTTCCTATTAGTTTAAATATGCATGGGTGTGACTGTTTGGCCGGCTCTCGTTTATGGGTTTATGCCGTGATATTATTGGCTCTCTTAGTAGGAGGAGTGTATGGATATACATGGTATAGCAACAATGATTCAAACAACCCCCTATCGGGAACTAGTAGTACAAATACTCAAACTACATCTCAATCCCTTAAAGGACATGTTGAGAGCATAACTAAGCCCCCCTCAGAGTTTTCTGGTCCCACATATACTCGTGAAATACCCGAGCTGAAAATCATTGTTACCTTATCAAATTCAAGTGTAAAAATTGGTGAGACATTATGGATGAAGATCAGTCTTATAGGTGAGAATGCATATAGTGTTAAGAAACTAAGAATTAATATTATGAATTCCGAGGGACAAAAAGTATATGATACTTATGTATGGCTACATCATAGAACCCTAACTCCCGGAAACGAGACGCCTCACGAGGAAACATACAATATTGCATGGAAAGCAACAAATCATCCCTCAGCAAACATCGATATAACCCCCGGCAACTACACAATCATAATAAAGACAAACATTAACGGAGAAGAAGTAACTGTAAAAGGAATAGTGGAAGTAGTAGAGTAGCATGAGTGA
>JAGGVR010000141.1 GCA_021157925.1 Staphylothermus sp.
GCTTGAATGTATTATTGAGAAACATGGTATGACTAGAGATCTTGAGGAAGCATTAAGGATCGTGAATAACTTTGACGAATACTATAGGATCTTGAGGAAAAAATTTGAAGATTATATTTCTCCACCTAAGAGTCAAAGAGATGTTATCGAAGGTAGAGTCATTGTTCATAAGCTTAAGTTATTTACAGAAAATAATGAGAAAAAAATTGAGATAGTCTTTGATAGAAGGGTTAATTTGGAATTGCTAAAAACTTGTTTAGAAGAAATTGGATATGAAGAAATAGTTGTCGAGAAACAATTATTTTGATACATAAGATACGATATTAAAACAATAATACATATCTAATTCAAACATCATTATAAATTATTATTTCTTGCTTTTTCTACTACGTCTCGTTCTTTTTCTAGCCTCCGCTCCTACTATTTTTGCGAGTTCTTCGCTTGTTATTTTTCCTTCAACTAGTTGTATCCATGTCTTAGTCATATTAATGAATTTCTCAAGGTAATCTATCCTAATCATCTTAGGTGCAGGTTTTTCTTCTTCCTCAACGACTTCTTCAATTGTTTCCTCAACGACTTCCTCTTCAACTAATAGTATCAATAGCTTGATCACCTTTTATTGCTTTAATTATATTTTGTGCATTATGTTTTTCATTTACAATAAATATTTCGTTTAATCCTGTTATTGATAAAATATAATGATATATTTTAAGATTTTTTAACCCATACCTTATAGCGTTGAGCTCATCTTTATCCATAGTTCGAGCAAGCAGTTTTGTTACATAATTTAAGTTCTTTGGCTCGTTTATATTAAAGACTATTTTTATTGCAGAGTTCTCTATGACGGGAAATGGTAGATATAACGGGTAGGGCGTGATCAAGACTAATCCTAACCCAAATTTTCTACTCTCCATATAGAGTTTAGAAAGTATTTCACGGGTAAATCCTCTAATAAGCAGATTGTGTGCTTCATCTATGATTAATATTTGTTCTTTCGAGATCTCACGAAGATACATTGAGTCTAGGATCTTTTGTAAGAGTGTTGTTGTATATAGTGTTCTTACATAATCACTACTAAGCCTAGTTAGGGATATAATTGTTGGATTATTTAATATGTCATTGATCTTAAGGAGTGTTTTCTTGAACACGTTGTCATGCAATATTTTTAGATATGGATATACTCTCCTATATTCAGGGCTCTTTTCGCTTAGTTTTTTACAAGTATTTATTAAGTCGGATATTGTAGGTGGTGCTGATTTCCATGTTTCTGGGTTTGCTGGATCTATTCCTTTCTGTATATATGTTGTCAATACGATTTCTTCGAGAAGTTGTCTTTGTAAAGGACCTAGGTTGAATATCGTAGATATTGTGCTTGAAATTTGATGGGCCTTATCTCTTGGATTAAGTCTTCCGATTTCTAATGGATTAATACTGTATTTTGATGCGTCTATTACCTTAATGTTATTAATGTATTTTTTAAGAACAATGTACTCATCATGGGGATCTATAATAATGATGTTTGAAGTTGTTTTATTAAAATACTCTATAGCTAAATGTTTTGCAAGCAGTGATTTTCCTGTACCACTTGAGCCCATTATAACTATGTGCTTATTTGGCAATTTTTTGCAGTTTAAGTAGAGTTCTTGATCATATTTTTTCCAATACCATGTTTTTTCTTGGTACTTATTACATTCATTGACAAAGTATGTTTCGGAACACTTTACTCTATCATGTACTAGGACAGCCTCTGCTAATCCTAGGTGTATTCCTCTCGTTTTATCATTAGTAAAATACTGATGTATTTCTTTTAGGGTTATAGGACTAGTGTTTATTGTGAGGAATGAGTAAAGTATTGGAACTGTCGATAAGGGACCAGCATAGCATAATACAGCATAAACTATAATTGGTTTAATAAATAATCGTTTTTTCTCTATTATTCCTATATCTGAGAAATAATATATGAGTAAGAGAGAGCCAATCATTATATTAATTAATATGTAAATAATGCTTGCTAAGCTGTTTAGGAAAATAATATATCCTATTTTACCTAGTAATAAATACGTGATCATGGCATTGATCGATACAATGAGATAAAATAAGGACAAATTTCTCCAAAGATGTACTTCAAGAAATAGGCTTTTATTCACTGGTTTGAAAATTGTTATTGTTTTTTCTTCTTTGCGATTTAGTGAGTATTTTTTAGTAAGGAACAATAGTAGTCCTAAGCTTAGCAGAAAAGCTAATAAGTGATTTACTGTAACGGTTGATCCAGTATATAATACTGTGAATAGTATTAGCGAGTTAAGCACTGATAGGACCAAGACATTAATTATATAGTAAAGTATAATTGCGTAAATGGCTAAAGCTATAGGCATGATATAGTATTCAAGAAAGGCTCCTCCTAGTCCATTTATGAGTATCTTCTTTAATGTACTTATAACTATAATGTTCATAACTACGACGAGTAAGATTTTTCCTATACTTATTTTAATCGTCGTCATCTTGTTCCACTACTATTTAAGAATATGTTATTAAAGGGTTTAATCTTCTGTTTTTATGGGTTGTGTCCTGTGAATAATATACAGAAATGTCTAAAGGAACAAGGCTATACGTCGTTTACAGATTTACAGAAAAAAGCATTTAAAGAAATAATTAAGGAGGACTCATCCGTAATTATAATTGCACCTACTGGTACGGGAAAAACTGAAGCAGCTCTGCTTCCTGTAATGTATAAAATTATTGCTAAGAAGTATAAGCCAATAGCAGCTATATATATTACTCCACTAAGAGCCCTAAACAGGGATATTGAACGCCGATTAAAGTCTTTAGCAAAGTGTTTTGATCTCCGCGTAGAACTAAGACATGGTGATACACCATATAGGCGTAGGAAGAAAATAGAAGAAAATCCTCCTCATATCCTAGTAACTACCCCGGAAACCTTTAACTATGTCCTTCTTAACGAAAAGCTGACAAGTTATTTGAAAAATACTAGATTTATCATTATCGATGAATTCAGAGAATTACTTGAAAGCAAACGTGGAATGCTGTTATTCACTAACCTGTACATGTTGGAGAAACTATTTGATTATAAATTCATAAAAATAGCTCTAACAGCAACTCTCCGCAACGTCTTAGAAGCATCCCTGATATTATCAGGTACTACGACTTTGCATAATGTTAAAGTAATCAAAGACGAATACTCTAGAAAAATGGAAATTAATGTTAAAACACCTAAATGTTCATCTTATACTTGTAAAAAGATCTCTGAAATAATCAATGACATAGATCTTGCTGCAAGGCTAGAATATATTCTTAAATCAATGAAGAAGCACAACGGTGTGATCATATTTGTAAATACAAGATCTATTGGTGAAAGGCTTGGTTTTCTAATAGAAAAGATATCTGAACTTTTAGGTGGCGAGATTCCTGTAAGTGTTCATCATAGTAGTTTATCGAGACAACATAGATTAAGGGTTGAGAAACAGTTTAAGCAAGGGCAAATTAAGGGATTAATAGCTACTTCGAGCATGGAACTGGGTATAGATATTGGAC
>JAGGVR010000132.1 GCA_021157925.1 Staphylothermus sp.
GCCAGGGCTTATCTTTTACATAGCTCTGTGCTTTTATATATAGTCTAATGTGTAATTTATATTCGTGTAGTTTCTTATTCTTTTTCGGGTTATTCCTTATCTTTATGTTTCTCCATGTTATTGTTTCCTCGTTTTCTCTTAACGGGCTATAGTCATATATTCTATCAACTACTAGTCCGCAAGAGCTACAGATTACTTCTCCCCTTTGATAATCCCATACAAGAATACCTCCGCATACTGGGCATTGGTTGCTCATACTTCTCCATCCCTCATCAATATAGCTTGTTTAGGAAAGAGTATGGTTAGGTCTCTGTATGGTACTAGGGTGTGGGGGTTCGGCGAAAGTATTTGTCATGATTTCCTGAAGCAATTATTTTAAGGCGCGAAAACAAGTATAGTTATGATTAAACCCCCATAACTCCTCCGTGAGATGGAGGCGTTGGATGAGTGGGGGGAGAAACAACAGATTGTAGCGTTTTATATCATAGTGTGTCTTTTTATGCCTTTTAGGGCTATGAGGTAAGCTGAGGCAGTATGTCTATCAAGTCCGTATTTCTTCATTATTTTATCATGTTCTTTTGAATGTGTTGTACCTTTCGGGTCTACAAGTAGTACTCTAAATCCATACTTTATGGATGATATTATTGCGTGTTGAAGTATTTCCTTTTTAGCAAACCTTGTTACCTTCCTATTAGCTGTTGGGTTTCTTGTGTATTTTCTGTACTTTATTGTTAGCAGGTTCTCAAATACGACCGTACTTACACCATGGTAATATGCATATTTAAGTAACTTAGCTAATGCTTCAAGCCTTCTAGCTTTAGCTATGCTTCTCGGAAAACCATGGCTAGTTACTTCAGGGAACCAGACTGTTTTCTTATCTCTAATTCTGCCATGTCCATCTATGATAGCCATATTAATCCTATCACTATTAAGGTCAAAACCAGCGATAAGATCCCCTCTTACTTCTCTCTTCTTGAAGTGTTTTAGGTAGAGTTGTATCGGGATAGAGAGGTGCAGATATATCCTACCGTTGCGAAACACTATCCTAGCTCCATAGCTTACATTCTTATTCTTAGCAAGCTCTACAAGCTCCTTTACAAGCGGTATGTAATTAGCTCCAAAGAATGCTCTGAAGGTAAGCCATGCACCATCATAAGGATATTTTATTCTGACTATGCTTGTGTTTTCAAGCCTTATGTTTCTGTTACCACGTCTGGATGCTTCTCCTTCACTGACAATGAAGAGTCTCTTAACCTTTATGTGTCTCGGGTTACCGCCGTTGAACTTAGCTCCCTCTACTAGCGCTTTAGCTATCTTGTACGCTGAGTCACCATACGCTTTATTAAGCATGGCTCTAACTTCCTTTAAGATAGTATTTGTTGGTAGCTCTTTGCTTATCATTCTGGTAGTGTATATTACAGCCTTCCCGAAATCATATGCTAATCGTGCCAGCTTCATGTGGTCTTCGTCGTTGATAGGTATTAATCTGCCTATTATTGTTACATGGCTTATTAACCCAGTAGCATTAACGATCCTCTTTATTTGTCTGGTATTGTAACACGCACTATTACCTCCTTGCGGTGTAAGTGTTTCATTTTCTCGCTAAGCTCTTTAGGAATGTAAATACAGAGTAACCCGTGACTAGTCTTAGATATCCTAGCATGGAACACATACTCCTCAGGCAAACTAACCACCACTTAAAGACTATTACAGAAAAGCTTATAAAATTTTCTGTAATAAATAAAATTAGAGTAGGGATGAACTCGATGATCTAGGTGAGGGGGACAATAAGGATGAACCTCCTCTTCGCCGAGGGAGGCACTGCTCCCGTAGGCAGGGAAGAGGGGATATTAAGCCGTGATGAACTCATCCGTAGCAGATGCAATCTGGCAAAATCAATATATGAAGCTACGGATGAGGTGAACGGTCTCTTTTCCCCGGGACATTCTTGTTCTTGATAATCAATATTTAATATCCTCTAATTCTTCATAACTTATAAGTAGTCTATGTTTTATCATGAGTTATTGGTGATAATGAATTGAGTAGTCTTCCTGGAACCGTAATTGGTGTTAAAGCTGTTGATGGCGTTGTAATAGCTGCTGAGAAGAGAATGACTTATGATGGATTTGTTTTAAGCAAGAACACGAGAAAAGTGTTTCCAATAACAGGTCATATTGGTATTGGTTTTGCTGGATTAGTTGGTGATATGCAATTCGTTGTTAGAGCTCTCAGGATGGAAGCTAAGAATTACGAGTTACAGAATAATAGGGAAATAAAGGTTAGGAGCTTAGCAAAGATCTTATCAATTATTCTTTACTCATATAAGTTAATACCGTTACTTACAGAGATTGTTGTTGGAGGAGTTGATAATAAGGGGCCACAAATATTTGTACTAGACCCTGTGGGAAGCTTGATCGAGGATAAATATGCTGCTCTCGGGTCGGGAGGACCTGTAGCTATTGGTATTATTGAGAAAGAATATAGAGATGATATGAGCATTGATGAAGTTGAGAAACTAGTTATAAATGCTATTCGTGGAGCTATTGAGAGAGACGCTGTGTCTGGTGATGGATTAGATATTCTTCGAATAACTAAAGATGGTTATGAGCTAAAAGAGTTCTTGCTCAAAAGAGAGGCTTTGGAGTGATTAGTACGAGTAAGATGTTTTTTGATTATCGTAGAGCTATTAGGTTACAGAAAATACTTGCTAGTAAAGCACTTAGAGAAACACGTAATGCTCCACTGATCAGCGATGAAGATATAGAGTATGTGGTAGGGGTGGATGCTGCGTATAGTAAGGGCATGATGTATGGTGTTGCTGTCCTAATTGATTATCCTCAAGGCAACTTATTGAGATATAGTGTTGTTGAGAAAAAACCACCAATACCATATGTTCCCGGCTTACTCATGTTCAGGGAAGCCCCAGCTTATATCTCTGCGATAAAGAAACTTGGAGTAAAACCAGATATTGTGGTTGTTGATGGACATGGATTATCTCATCCGAGAGCTTTAGGAATAGCTACTCATATTGGACTAGTATTAGATATTCCAAGTATAGGTGTTGCTAAAAAGAAGCTTTTCGGAGAAATAGTGGTGGAGGATAATGAAGAATACCTTGTAGCACATGGTTTAAGAGTAGCTAGGATAATTACTCATAGGAACAATACTTTGTATATAAGTATAGGTTATAAGATCAGACTAGAAGACGCTTATAGGATCATTAAGAACTATTTGAGACCCCAATACAAGTTACCGATCCCGACAGCGCTGGCTGACCAGTTATCTAAGAAAATAGCTCATAGTCGTAAAAAACATAGGTTATAAACAAGAAACAAGTAATTTGTTGCAAGCTATGTTTTAATAAGGATTAATGAATATTTGAAAACCAGAGAATCCGTGGGCCCGTAGCCTAGCCTGGATAGGGCGCCGGCCTGCGGAGAAA
>JAGGVR010000015.1 GCA_021157925.1 Staphylothermus sp.
AGTGGAACATTATTAGTAATCAATGATAATGTAGCATACCTAGTAAGCGAAACACAGAGCATATCACTAAGCATTGATGACTTAAAGGTTATGATCACACAGCTCGGCGACAACATCGAGCTAAAGCTTGACAATATTAACAGTAGTTTAGCAAGCCTCATTATCAAGAAGGGTGATGAAGTAGTCGGAACATTAACAGTCAAGTTAGATGATTTAGATGCTAAGATAACAGATGTAAGCAATAATGTAGTAACAATTAGCACATCATTAGGAGATGTCAAGACTACTATAGATGATCTTAAGAATGGACAAGCAGAGATCAAGGACTTAATCAAGACAAAGAGCGGCGATATAGTAGCAGTAATCGACACAGCTAAGGGAGACATACTAGCAGAGCTAAGCACTGTAGAAGACTTGATAAAGAACGGCGTAAAAGTGGACACAGAGAACATTCTAGCCAAGATCGATGAGTTAAAGAGCAGTGTAGGAACAGTCTCAGACAAGCTAGATGCATTAGTAGCATCCCTTGACAATGTTAAGACAAGCTTAGACGATATTAAGACTGGACTAAATGATGTCAAGAGCAGTATAGACTCAGTAAAGTCAAGTATAGAGGACGTCAAATCATCAGTAAACTCAGCAATAAGTTCAGCGATCGATAACTTAAAGACAACAATTGAAGACAAAGCAAACAGCGTAAGTGGAAACGTATCAACCTACGGATTAGTAAACCTAATACTCATATTAGTAGCAATAATCTTAGTAGCATATGTAGGATTCTTCCACAAGAAAGAGTAAATCCAAAATAAATCCTTTTTTAATTCAAAATATTTTCGTAAAGCTAAGCCCTTCTAAATATTTAAAACATTAACCTGCTTTGATCGATGAATAATTTTCGCTACGGTGTATTCTATCAATACTGCTTGCTCCTTTTTCTCAACCATAATGATTCAAACTATAGCTTTAAATTGTCCCACATAATTAGGAATATATGATACAAAGTCCTCGGGGGATGAGTGTGAGTAAGTATAAAGTACTAGTTATATTCCTTATACTGATAATGAGTTTGAACATAGTACTACCTATATCATTAAGTAGTCCTAATAATCAACCAAGCTCATGGATAACCAAGATAGATCCGATACTATTGAATAAAGACTACTATAGCTTAGACTTCACTACAAAAATAATTGGAACAACTCTCAAGATCTCACAAGATAAACTACCTGTACTCAACTTAAAACATATTAGAGAAGGACAAGCAAAGATAGCGATTATTGCAAATCCAGAAACAAATATAAAGCTCATAGAAAAAAATGTGAGAAATATTATATTTGCTTATAAGCTACCATCGTTGCTCTATGTAGAGGCATGGGCAACCTATAATGATGTAGTAAACCTTGCTAAGAAACCATTTACTATAAAAATAGTAGCTATGAGATCACCTATTAGCACAATATTGGATGAGAACAATAAAGAGAAGAATGCAATAGCTGAGCCACTACTCCACGCTGCAGTAGGAACTATAGGAGCGTCAAAAGTATGGAAAGAATACAACATCACTGGTAAAGGAGTAAAAATAGCAGTTATAGATACAGGTATAGACTTTGGATTATCAGAGTTTGGCATTGATGCTATTGCTAGAGATGAGAATAGTTTACCAATGATTTTTGATGCTGACGAAATGGGTCTTGTACTAACAATTAATAGTGCTGTTGAAAATTCATCCGGATATATAAACTTAGACGAACCAGTAATCTTCTTCGACTGGTATACCATGACCATTGGACAAACATATTATGGATGGGTACAATACGCTGGGCCCTATGGAGTATACGTAGATATGTTCCCACTAACAACATTCTATGTCGGAAACATACACAGTTACAACAATGTATTTAAATTCGGAATAGCAGTACAAACAATCTACCTAGGATACGGTTCATACGGTTTGCTTCAGTATACGATCCCAGTTATCCTTGCCGACACAAATGATGACGGATACTATGATACTGTATACGCTGATTTATCAACAACATACTACTACATAGTATCGGCTTTTAGCAGTGTTGGGTTATCAATGGTATCCCCAGACCCTTCATGGAGAGACTTTAGTTTCGCAGATGAACCTGCAGCTACTTATGGTTCTGAGATATTGGCCAGAGACTTTACGGGGGACAATATAAACGATTTTAGTGCTGGTACCTTGTCTGGATATACATATGATTGGATAGGAATATTCACTGAACAACTTATATCATTTGGATGGGACAAGTTCTGGGAGTATGGAGGAATCATTTTGCCAGGACTTGATCCCGATGGAAACTATGTATCAATAATGTATGACTGGCTGGGTCACGGAACAAGTTGTGCAGGAGTAATTGGTAGTAGGGGAAGAGTTGTATATAACTTAGGATATGGAAATTATACGTTAAAAGGTATAGCTCCAGATGCAAAACTAGCGTCAATGCCAGGCAACTTAATCAATGCACTTACAGCACAATTCTTCTTCTCAGGATATGATCCAATGAATGAACCATGGAATTGGACCTACACAGGGAAACACAAAGCAGACATAATAAGTAACAGCTGGGGTTTAAGCTACATAGCTCTAGCAGGATTCGCCTCCGGATTAGATCCATGGAGTTTGATCGAAGACTACTTAACATCATCATCTGGAACAGTCATAGTACATGCAATGGGTAATGGCGGACCAGGCTATGGCACAGTGACAATGCCTGGTTCAGGTAGTTTAATAATAAGTGTGGGTGCAAGCACATTATTCGAGTATCTAAGACAGTACGGTAGATTGCCAGGACCTGGCGGAGAAGTCGTTAGCTGGAGTGATAGAGGACCAACCAACCTAGGAACCGCTAAACCCGATGTCGTAAATATTGGTAGTTTTGCATGGGCACCAGCTCCTTGGCACTTCGGTTTTGGAAATGGAAAATACGCATATGACTTATTTAGTGGTACTAGCGAAGCAACACCTATGACAAGCGGTAGTGTTGCGTTATTAATCCAAGCATATTATGAAAAATATGGTGAAAAACCATCTCCCGGAGTAGTTAAAACATTATTGAAGAGCACTGCAAGAGACCTCGGATACGATCCATTTGCCCAGGGAAGCGGGCATGTAGACATATATGAAGCAGTAAAAACAGTTATGGAAGGAGGAGTGCCGAGAGTATATACTTTCGATACATTTAACCAGGTATACAACATAGTTGATAACGAGGCACTAAACTATAATATGAAACCAGTTGAAGACACTCAAATTTATACAGGTCCAATGACTCCTGGAGAGTTAAGAGAATTCAATCTATATGTCGAAGGCAATGGATCATACGAATTGAAAGCAGTAACGTTTAAGACCGTTAGAGAAAGCTTACTCAAATACCTAGATTTAGACAAAGGTATAGTAATAACACCAAATGGAGAAATTCCGTTAAAGAACTTAATAGTCAATGCAACAAAAGATACATTGTATCTAAATGTATCGTTACCAGCAATAAGTCACATACTTATACCAGTCAATGAGGATGCATACAAAGATGCTGATCTGGTCAATTTCATTGCAAGCTATCCATACGAAATATTTGATCCACAGGGTAGGAATGGAGTATATAGTTCGCCATTCAGTCTAAATCCATGGCTCTATGCAGGAATCGATTTACATTACTGGATCGATCTCGATCAAGGCCACAACATTTCATTATCAGAGACCGTAAGGATCAACTACGATATAAGAGCAGCAAATAACTTCCACGTCACCTTCGGCAAACCGTGCGAAAAGATAAAAATGTATGAAGAAAGAGTTAAGGAATACCTCGGAAGCATGCCAGAAAATGCAGAGAGATCAATATTATTTGATATCAGAATATATCATAACGCCTACTATTACATAAACGGATACGTAATAGTACCATTCAAGCTAGAGCTTGAGAAAACTTACCGCATTGAATGGAGCTGGGTAAAAGTATCAAGCGTAAACTCCGGAAAAGCAAATGTAGAAATAACTGTTCCTGAAGACGCCAACCCAGGAGTTTACGAGGGATACATAATAGTATCAGGTGGAGAAAAAGACGTATTGGTACCAGTATCAGTAGTTGTAAAATCAACAATAGATAAGAATACAAAGGCATTACTCTTAACAAGTACATCCGAAGAACATCCCTACAGAAACTATTTCGTAGAAGGACCATTCGACTGGACATGGAGATATGAGAGTGGAGACTGGAGAACATTCCCAGTAGAAGTAAAAGATCCATCAATAGTAGGGCTAGTAATTACCGTCTACTGGAAAGGATATGATACAAACATAGACTTAGCGGTAGCCGGCAAAGGATCACCATTATTCCTTGCCGGACCACCAGACACAGAATATTATGGAACAATAATTGCTGCAAAGCTATCACTATATCTTTATAGTTCTGGCTGGGCAGTATTCTTTGATAGACCAGCCCCAAGAATGACAACAATATATGTACCAGTTAATTACATGGGAACATACTGGGTAATAATTAGAAACACATTAATAGATGCAAGTGAACACTATCCAGAAAACATAAAGATAATGATAACACCAATAAGAATAAGTCAAAACCCAATAACAATACAATTATCAAATGGAGAAGGAGAAACAAAGGTTAAACTATGGGGAAGCTATGCACTAAGCCATGCAACACTAATACCAATACCTGTTTCAGGATCAGCGTTTATCAACATTACACCACAAATCCTAGGAGTAGGGAACGAACACTATATAGACATACACGTTAAGTCAACTGACCAAGCAACATACATGTTAGCAATAATTCTAGACGGCTATTCACAATACTCAATAGGTACGACAATAGCAGGATTAAAATCCTCTATAGAATACCCAGCAACGATCTATATACCGATCATTATAAAGACATAAACAGTAACTCAAAAATGATAAAATAAAAACAATACTTTTTTATCCCTAAATTATTTAATTAGACACAATTTTATCACTTATATAAGAGAACATAACTATATATTCTTGACAATATAAAATCATCAGCTCCAATATGTCTTTGGCTCATATTTTGGTGTTAGTAAATGGTCGATGTAGAAATTTCAGGTATACTTGAAGAAAGACTGAGAAGACTAGTCGAGATAGGACTTTATTCGAGTTTAAGTGAAGCTGTAAGAGACGCAATTAGAAGATTATTAGAACAAATAGATCTCAAAAAGATTGGGTTGAAATTATATTTTGAAACAGACGCCTCCTTCCAATATATAACTGAATTATCCGACAGTACTCTAGATGAAATGATCGAGTATTTCTTAATGAGAGGATATACGCCCCTTCTAGGAGTAGAGACACGTAATGATGTAGCAGTATTAGATGAAGAGAACAAGTATTTACTTGATCCATTAACCTTATATGTTATGTACAAAGCTAATATCTTAAAATACCTTGTAACACTTTCACGTAAGAAAAACATTGTATTTCTTGTACCAGAAACAATAAGATATTATGCTGAAACTCTGTTTACAAATAGGTTACTGGATTACTTGGATTTTGAGAAAACTCTTAACTATTTCGAGATGCCAATAATTAGTTCAAGGATCCAGAAGAGCCGGTTAACAAAGAACGAGCAAGCAATAATACAATACGCTATTAAACATAAGAATGCAGCCATAATATCCGATGACATTAAAACAAGGAAATATGCTGAAAAATATGGTGTTAAAGCATATAGTTCGATCTCTATACTATATAGTGTAAAAGATGAATTAGAAGACCCATTAACATGTATCTATATGTTAAAATCAATCCCATTAATAATTCCTCCAAGTGTTATGGAGGTATTCAATATTGCTTAACCTAGTATATGTTATTGATACATCATTAAGTATGAAGAGAGGAGTATCTGATTTAGTACCTACTAAGCTCGAAGCAGTCAAGGAAACACTTACAATAGTAACTAGTAAGATTCTCAGCAACAATGAGAAAATAAAAATTGGCGGAGTAGTATTCTACGGATATGCTTACCCCATATTACCACTAACTAACGATAATATAAAAATCATAAAAACACTATCAAGACTAAGAATCCTCGGCGAAGGAAGTGCTCCAGGAGATGGATTAATAGAAGCAGTTAAGCTTATGAGAAGAAGTGCTGGAGAGAAAAAAGCAATAATTATAACAGATGGAGGATTTAATAAAGGAATACCTTTAAATATAGCTGCATTATATGCATGGAACTCTAGAGTAATAGTTGACATAGTAGCTATTAGTGGAAGACTAAAAGATGTTGATCATTATTATATGGATAAAACAACAAGAATGTGCAGTGGTAAAAAAGTTCTTGTGAATAAAAAATCTGAATTGATCAAAGCCCTCCTTGAACTATCCAGCCATTTAGGTAATCCGTAGGTGTTTATTGATTGATAGATTTAGTTATTGTAGCGGAAAAATCAAAATATTCACGGAACGAGTTAATACATTATTTCTTAAATCAATTAGTCGATACTCTCTATAAAACGCCGTTCATAAGAGTGGGTTTTATAGTGTATTGCAAATATGCGGTACCATTAATCGATCTTAGCACGGAATATAGGAACTTAGGAAAAATCTATGCACATATACCTATACTTAGAGGGGTTCCCGAGCCAGCTAAAGCTATTTATGAAGCAGTAGAAATGTTATTGGATTTAGAAGATCAAGTAACTCTTAAGAAAAAAATTGTACTCGTAGCATCATTTATCAAAGAACCATCAATATCCTTAGAAGATGCCTTAGAATATGCTTCAATGAACGATACTAGGGTCTTAATTATAAGAGCACCACAAAAGAAAACACACTGGATCCTAGCTGAGTACGAGAAAGCCCCTGAAGGAATATATTTACGTAAAAACAATATTCCAGACATTATAAATGAGCTTTTAAAATAATGTAATGTTTTCAGATCATTTCTACACGAGGTTAAAGTCATGGAAAAAACATTATCATATATGGAATTAGAGGAACTACTCAACAAGATCAGTCGGAAAAGGTATGGAGCATATAAGAAGTTATTAAATAAAACCATATTATATAGAGATTTTAAAGCAAAATTTACGAAGATCCAGCCAGACCCCTACGCAAAACCCTCTATTATAGAATGCTCTATACCACATTATCTACATAGATTAGACATAAGGAAAGAGTACTCTGAAAGAATTCCTTTAACCGATTACATATATAGGAAGCTATATAGTATTCTTTGTTCATTTCGTAGGAAATGCGGTTCAGGATATAGTTGCTACCTAGGAATACCTAAGCCCAGTCCTGCAATCTTGCTTAGGAGCGCTGTTGAAATTAATAATACTGATATTGTTGTGAGATTTTATATTGGGCTACCCAGTGAGAAGAGGAGAATAAATTCTGAAAACGCAAAGGTACTACTGCTGAAAACTCTTCAAAATATAATTCATAAACTAGCTGATTTTTCCAAAGAACATGATAAGATAAGAGAGCATATCAACATATATAAGGACTACATGTTTATTAGGGCATGGCTTAAAACAAGACAAGCTATTGCATTTATAAAAGAAAATAGTATATTGCCAAGAGAATCAAGTATATCAGATAAACCCCTAGCAAACGCTATTCCTTTCACTCCCCCTAAAAAAGACTTAGTATATATTCTTTTACCAGGTAATCGGAAGATAAAAGGATTACTGATTAGAAAAGGATTAACACTTATTATAGGTGGAGCTTATCATGGAAAATCAACTCTTCTCCAAGCAATACAGCAAGGCATATATCCGCATATAAAAGGAGATGGAAGAGAATATGTTGTTACAATACCATCAGCCATAACTATACAGGCAGAAGACGGTAGATTTATACATAATGTTGATATATCCTCGTTCATAGACAAATTACCAATGAACATTAATACAAAATGCTTTACAACGAAAGACGCTAGTGGTTCAACAAGTATGGCGGCATCGG
>JAGGVR010000040.1 GCA_021157925.1 Staphylothermus sp.
TCTTTATATTACCACTAATTACTATTCACAATAGGTCAGACGACCAAAGTTCATGGGAGGAGGATGAAGGTATGTCTAAACCATTTTATGTAAAGTTCGAAGTACCGCCAGAACTAGCCGAGAAAGTATATGAAGCAGTAAAGAAAGCTAGAGAAACTGGTGGAAAAATAAAGAAAGGAACCAATGAAACAACTAAAGCCGTTGAGAGAGGCCTTGCAAAACTAGTAATAATAGCGGAAGATGTTGATCCACCAGAAATCGTAGCACACTTACCACTTCTATGTGAAGAAAAGAAAATACCCTATGTATATGTACCAAGTAAGAAGAGGCTCGGCGAAGCAGCTGGGATCGAAGTGGCAGCCGCTAGTGCAGCTATAATAGAGCCTGGTGGAGCAAAAGAACTCGTCGAAGAAATAATTCGTAAAGTACAAGAATTAAAGGCTAAAGCAGGAACATAAAGTAGTTGAGATAAAAATAAGTATTCATAAACTATAAGATTGTTTTTTACACATGTCTTCTATATGTTGCTAATTAAGAGAATAAGACCAAAATGATCAAAAGTATATTATTATGCATTCAAAAACAGTATATAAGCTTATCTTCTACCACTGAGTTTGCGTGCTTCTCTTTCTGTTTCTCTGAGAATTAATATGTCTCCTAATCTTACTGGTCCTTTTACGTTCCTTGTGATAATTCTACCTTTATCTCTTCCTTCTAAAACTCTTACACGAACCTGTATAATTTCTCCTGTTACACCTGTTCGACCTATTATCTGTATAACTTCTGCTGGGAAACCAATTTCTTCGATTATATTTATAGGTGGTTGCTCAGCGATGATCTTGCTAGACTTTTCTATTTCATTATTGCTCATGACGTCAACACCTTTTCCCTATCCAACAATTTGTTGAAAACTTCACATGTGGAATAGTGAAATACATTTTTATAAGGTTTACGATAAAACTTAAAAGTCTATAATATTGTATTTCTCCGTTGAAAACCGCAAAGGCAGAACATGGTGCAGGGAGAGAAAAATGCCTAGATTGGTCAAGTGTAGTTTTTGCGGAAGAGAAGTAGAGCCTGGGACAGGATTAATGTATGTCAAGAATGATGGAAGCATACTCTGGTTCTGTAGCAGAAAGTGTTATAAAAACTACTTAATACTTAAAAGAGACCCTAGGAAACTTAAGTGGACACTAAAGTACGGACAACAGATGAGATAACCCATTTTATCCATAATAGTGTAAACAACAAGACAAGGTCTTACACAGGTGATTACAGGTGGTTATTGAACAAACACTGGTGATGATAAAACCTGATGGTGTCAAGAGAAGGCTCATAGGTGAGATAATTAGTAGATTCGAGAAGAAAGGGCTTAAAATAAAAGCTTTGAAAATGCACTGGTTCACAAGAGAAGAAGCTGAAGAGTTCTACAGTGTTCATAGAGGAAAACCGTTCTTTGAGAGTTTAATCGGGTTCATTACTTCGGGCCCAGTTGTGGCTATGGTTTTAGAAGGTGATAATGCTATTAATGTTGTTAGATTAATGATAGGCCCAACCGATGGCAGAGAAGCGCCACCAGGTACTATTCGTGGAGACTATGCATTATCGAAGTCTGAGAATGTTGTACATGCAAGTGATAGCCCTGAAAACGCTAAAAAAGAGATCTCGATCCTCTTTAAGGATAACGAGATTTATGAATGGTAATAATTGTATATCTTGTAATTATTGCTAGAAAACTAATCCATAGAATGGATCTTGTTTCTTCTTAATATTAATTATTTCCTTCAATACCATTTTCTCGTCATCACTAAGCTCGTTCTTGTACTTAGTTAACCATAATCTAGCATGGTCTTTCGGAATATCTGTGTAAAGAATGTCTCCTTCATCAACATGTCTACCTACAAGTATTCTTCCACGGATACTTATAGCAACTGATTGCCCAACTCTTGCCTCTTTCAAGACCTTGTCCCTGTCTCTTATCTGCATTATTGTGCCAAGCCTCATACCATCACTTCTCATGAGGGGATAGCCAGGCCTAATTCTTCCTCCAAGAACTTCTACGCCAACTATGGCTGGATTGCTTCTTCTAAAGATATAACCGGGTATGATCCTTATTTTTCCTGGTCTAATAAGTGACTCGAGCTCTCTACGTTTTTCTTCTTCTCTGAGTTTTTTAACCCATGTAGTATATTCTTCAATTAGTCTATAGATTATGTTATGCCGGAATATTCTTACACCTTCTCTCGCAGCATATTCTTCTGCTTCAGGCAATACCTTGACATTAAATGCTATTATAACACCATATTCTGGCCTATGCTTCTTCGATACAGATGCTTCAATAACATCGTTCTTGCTAACGGGACCTACATCTGCAAGCCTTACGGGGATGTTTTCATGCTTCAACGCTTCAACAACAGCTTCTAATGTACCAAGTGTATCTGCTTTGACAACAACTCCTATATTGTCAGTCTTTATTCTTATAGACTCTATTTCTTCTTGCACTTTCTTAAGATACTCTGATACTAGTTCTTCTCTAGGAACAACAAATATCGGTGAACCAGCTAATGCATCTTCAAGGCCGGGCGCTGAGATCTTTACACCAGTAGCTGCTATTACTTCATCAACTTGTATAAACTTGCCTTCATGAGCTCTCATATCCTGGAGGGGTCTCGGCATTAGCAGTGCTCTTACTCTAGTTACTATTGGCTTGGTCTTACCACCTACAACAATTAAGTCTCCTTTCCTTAACACACCATCATATATTATTACATCAATAGTTGTACCCAGTCCCGGCTCTTCTTTAACCTCCAATATAACTCCTTTTGCTGGCTCATCGCTTGTTATGAGTTTTTTCTTCATGAAATGCTGAACCAGCCCTGTGAGGAGAGCTAGTAGTTCTGGAACACCTTCACCTGTTTTGGCAGAAACGGGGACTATTGCAACAGTTGTTCTGAAATCTTTTACTCGATCAAATCTTTCGGACATAAAGCCAGCTTCATATAGTTGGGAAACTAGTCTATAAATTAGTTCTTCAAGTCTATTAACTACTCTTGGGTCTTGTTTTCTTATAGTTTCTAAGAAAGGCGTATCAGGATTAGGTTTCCATCCCGGGATTCTATCAATTTTATTAGCTGCTACAATAAATGGTACTCTTCTTTCCTTCAATATTTCTATACTCTCCCATGTTTGAGGCTGAAAACCTTCTAATACATCAACAACTAATATAGCAATATCAGCTACGCTACCACCTCTTCTTCGGAGATTAGTAAATAATTCATGACCAGGCGTGTCTATGAATAATAAGCCTGGAATCTCTATTCTAAGCTTCGGAAAGTATTTCTTTAAAGGTTCAGCTACTTTCTTCAAAACCGATGCAGGGACAACACTTGCTCCAACATGTTGCGTGATCTCTCCTGGCTCTTTCTTAGCTACTGCTGTACCTCTTATCTTATCTAATAATGTTGTCTTACCATGATCAACGTGTCCTAAGACGACGACAATTGGTTGTCTCATCCACGTTTTCTTGTTATCACTACTCATACTCTTCACCCCTTCATACTATTAATATGGAATACTTTAAACAATATCATATATATACCCCTTATCAATTATTGTATCAAGCTAGAAACCCCACCGGGGAACTGGTGGAGGAGTTGAGTCATGGCCGATTTCAAAATAGTTATCTCGGATCCAAAAGCGCCAAAAGAAGAAGTAGTAATTAAAGTCAAAGTAGTAGGAGATCCAGAAATAGAATATACTGACAAAATAAAGGAAGGCTTCGAACTACCAATACTCAAAATGAATAGTAAAACTGCGGAAAAGATAAAAGCAATACATGGAGTTGCAACAATAAGAATATATAAGCCAGAAACCAAAGACAAAGTAAAGATTACTGGCAAGATCGTGATAGATGATAATATACCAGAAAATGAAGTACGTGTTAGTGCCAACCAGTTGATAAACACAGTGGGAACAAACGAGATCGAGGGAGAACTCTTCAGAGCACGTGCCTGGCAGATCAGAATAAATGATGATAGAACAAAAAGAATCATTGGATTAAGAATAGGTGATTCCTTCGATGGTTCTCTCGTGGGATTAAAGAACGTATCACTAGTAATTAGAGGGGGCACCGATAATAGTGGCTTTCCAATGAGACCAGATATACATGGTGGTGTAAAGAAGAGAGTATTATTATCCGGACCACCAGGTTTTCATCCTAGAGAAAAAGGTGAAAGACGCAGAAAAATGATACGTGGTAACATGATAACCGAAGACATTGTACAGATCAATACTGTTATAAAGTATGAACAATAATGTTTAAGAAAAAATGTTTAAAAAACACTGTTTTTACCGTCTCCTTGGGGTTAAAACTATTATTGTTTCAAACACATAATAATTTTCTCCGAGCGTGGTGAATAATATGCCTTGGGAAATGAAACAACCAGAAGTTAACATCGGTGTGGTAGGACACGTTGACCACGGTAAAACAACACTTGTACAAGCATTAACAGGTATATGGACTGCTAGACATAGCGAAGAATTAAAAAGAGGAATGACTATTAGGCTAGGATATGCTGATGGAAACATAGCTTATTGTGAAAACCTAGAACCCCCGGAAGCATATACTACTGAACCTGTCTGCCCAGATGGTAGCGAGTCTAAACTACTTAGAAGAGTCA
>JAGGVR010000157.1 GCA_021157925.1 Staphylothermus sp.
TATCGCCGGGTGAACTACTACGTATCGCAGAGATTATATAAAGTATAGCTTTGATTCTGGTTTCGCACGGATATATGTGTTTGTAAATGTGTATGAGCCAGGTGACGATACTTGGTTATTAATAAGTTCTCTGGAGAAGCTTAGGGGAGAAAAGTATAGAGTTTGCTTAGACCTTGGCAGTGGTACCGGTATTGTAGGAATTTTTCTCTTAAAGAACAATATTTGTGAAAGAGTCTTCTTCGTAGATATTAATGAGTATGCTCTAGAGAATACTCTTTATAACCTTATTTATAACAACTTGTTAGACAGAGGAATTACTATTAATAATTATGGTGGCAACTGCTTCAGAGAGAACATGTTTGATCTGGTGATATCAAATCCTCCTTATCTCCCAGGTGTTCCCAAGGACTTATATGATAAAGCATTATTGTCTGGACCAAGTGGTTTTGAAACAATTATAGATTTCATCGATTCTGTTTCAAAGGTCATCAAGCCTAGTGGTTTATTTTTTCTTGTCTATTCTTCGTTATCTAATCCACGTATTATTGAAGAATATTTATCTATGAAAGGGTTTAGTATTATAAATAAGTTTTCTAAGCATTTCTTTTTCGAAGACATAATTGTAGTGGAGGCAATTAAGAAATGATTGTTAGGGTAGTATTAGTTGGTATTGAGGGAGCTGTTAATTTAGGCTTTATTGCTAGGACTTGTGTTAATTTTGGCGTTGACGAACTCTATATCGTTAAACCCGTGGCTGATCTTAATGAAGCGCTACGGTATGCTGCTAAGGCATCTGATTTCTTAGCGAGAGCTAAGATAGTTGATGAGCTTAGTGAGGCTTTGAGAGGTTCTGACCTTGTTGCTGCTACTACTGCTAAGGGATATAGTGTTGGTGATGTCATTAGACAAGCTGTTCCTATAAGGGACTTTGTAGAAATGATTCATGGAAAGGTCAACAGATTATCTATATTGTTTGGACGCGAAAGCACTGGTCTAACCAGAGAAGAACTTAGTAAAGCAGATGTGCTCGTCACTATACCTGCGAACCCTGATTATCCCGTACTTAATGTAAGTCAAGCTGTAGCTATCGTGTTATGGGAGCTATGGAATATTCGTAAGCTACAAGCTAGTAATGTCCCGCCTACTGCTAGTAGGGAAGATGTCGAGTTTATCTTGGAGCTTATAAACAGGATCTCTAGTAAAGTGCTGGGTGTTGATGAGAAAGTGAAAAGGCTAGCCGAGATCTGGAAGAAGATCTTGTATAGGTCAAGACTTAGTGTTTATGAGGCTCGATTAATTACGTATTGGTTGAGGAAGATCGAGAACAAGTTGGAGACAAAATAGTCTTCTTTATTCATGGGTAAATAATCGTCCCAGGATTTTCTCCTCGTAGTATTTTGAATATATTTTCGGGTTGTTTATAATAGGTTATGTAAATTGTTATATTGCTTCTCTCAGCTATGTCTAGTGCTCTTATATCTATTAATGCATATTCCCCTGGTAATTGCTGTTGTTTTAGTATTTTCTTTAACTCTTCTATCTTGATCTTATCTATGGGTTTTGCATCTGGATATTTTTTCGGATCTTTATCGTATACTTTATCGACTGCTGAGAGATCTATTATTTCTCTAACACCTAGTGCTTCTGCTACTTCAAGTGCTACTGAGGCTGTTGATTGGCCGGGTATTAGTCCTCCAAGCACTATTATCTTATAGTTGTTCCTTATTCTTAGTAGTTCTTCGAGTGTTCTTACTGGTTCAGGATATGCATGCGGCTGTAACGATGATATTAGTAGGTAGCTGTTTAGTCTTGAAGCCATTATGCCTATTGTATCTAGCCAGTAGTTGGAGTTTACGGATAGTTTCTTTGCTTTATAGATGTATTCACGCGCTATTTTACCGCCTCCACATATTATGAATAATCTGTGTTTCTCAATGAGTTGTTTGAATATCTCAATATATTTCTTCAATAGTTCATCGTTGTCTGTGAATAGTTTACCAGTTATCTTGATTACTAGTTCTTTATTCATTCTTCTCTGCACCCTCAAAAATATATAGGAATCCGTAGTTATAATTTAGACTTAGCTTTTAAAACATTTATTTAAATCATACGTGGTGTTAAATGGTTTGTGTGGAATTATTGGAGTAGTTGTTTCCAATAAGAGTACACGTTATAGTCCCGGGTCTATGATTTTCCGTGGTTTGTTAAGGCTCGAGTATAGGGGATATGATTCTGCTGGTGTCGCCTCAATATGTGGTGACAAACTCATTGTTTTAAAGGGTAAGGGGAGAATAATTGATCTTGAAAAGAAACTTGGTTTTTCGAAAATATGCGGCTCCGTGGTAATTGGTCATACTAGATGGGCGACTCATGGTGCACCTAGTGATATTAATGCTCATCCTCACACTGATTGCAGAAACTGGTTCGCAGTTGTTCATAATGGTATTATTCAGAACTACTTGGATTTAAAGAAAACACTGATTAATAAGGGACACGTGTTTAAGAGTGATACTGATACAGAGGTTATTCCACATCTTGTCGAGGACTATTATGGTGTTCTAAGAAATGTTTACAGATCATTTAAGCAGGCTGTAAGGGTTCTTAAGGGTAGTTATGCTTTATTACTGATATCCGTGCATGAGCCTGAAAAGATATTTTTCGCCAAAAAAGACAGCCCCCTCATTATTGGTTTGGGTAATGGTTTTAATGTCTTGGCTAGTGATATCCCAGCTATCTTGGAGTATACTAGGAGGATCATTACTGTTAGAGATGGATGGATTGGTTATGTAAGTGGTAATGACGTCTATATCGAAGACCTTGATGGAAACATTGTTGATTGGAGAAGGTATGTTAGGATTATTGATTGGAGTATTAGTGATGCTGTAAAGGCTGGTTATCCACACTATATGTTGAAAGAGATACATGAACAACCAAGGGCTTTGAAGGATACGTTTTATGGTATTAGTAGGGATGAAAACATTGTCCGTGTTGTTGATATGATTCTCGATGCTGAGAAGGTTTTTGTCACTGGAGCTGGTACTAGTTTTCATGCATCATATTATTTTGCCTTGGTAACGAATGTTTTGGCAGGGGTCATGGTTTATCCGTTCATAGCCAGTGAGTTTGAGTCATACACTAGTGCTGTGGGTGAGGGTGATTTATTAATTGTCGTTAGCCAAAGCGGTGAGACAATGGATGCCTTGAAGGCTCTGAGAGCATTCAAGGAGAGAGGCGCTAGGATCGTTGCTGTGAGCAATGTTGTTGACTCGGCTATTCCTCGTGAGAGCGATATAGCTGTTTATACGAGGGCTGGGCCCGAAATAGGGGTTGCGGCTACGAAGACATTTACTACGCAAACACTTGTTTTGGCATGGATCGCTGTATTCCTGGCTAAATCCTGTGGATGTATCGGTGATGATGAGGCTAGGGAATACATGGATCTACTTGGCGATTCTGCTAAAATAGTGTCAGAAACCATATCTGTCACCGAGTATGCTGCAAAGAAACTATCTGAATGGCTCTATAGAGTTAAAAGTGCTTATTACTTGAGCAGATGGATCGGTGTACCAGTTGCTATGGAGGGGGCTTTAAAGCTTAAGGAGATAGCTTACATACATGCAGAGTCTTATCCTGCTGGAGAATCTAAGCATGGACCAATAGCTCTTGTCGAAGAAGATTTTCCCGTTATCTTCATTGTTCCAAGCAATAGAGAGGTTGAGAAACTATTGCTAGGGAACATTAAGGAGATGAAGGCTAGGGGGGCCGTGATTATTGGCGTTGTTCCTGAAGATTCTGGACTAGTAGATGAAATGGATTATGTTTTCAGTATCCCGAGAACTCATTGGTTAATAACTCCAATTACACATACCCCTCCACAACAACTATTAGCATATTACACAGCTGTTAGGAAAGGATTAGACCCTGATAAACCTAGGAACTTAGCTAAAACAGTTACCGTTGAGTAAAACTTATAACATATATAGTTGTTCAAAGTAAAGAACCAATTAGTTAACCTGGTGATTAATCAAGTTGAAAAATATTATCCTCGCAGCCGGAAGGGCTAAGAGAGAGCTGAGTGTTCTTATTCCTCCTGGGAAGAACAAGGTCTTGTTAAGAATACTTGGGAAACCAGTAATATATTATCCCCTACATAGTTTGCAAGAAGCTTCTGGTAAAGAAACGATAATTGTATATAGGAAGGGAGAAGAACAAGTAATCAGTGAAGCGAGAAACTATTCTAAACATCCAATAATACCTATCACACAGGAAGAAGGCAACACCATCAGAGAAGCCATACTCGCCGCGAGCAAGGAATTAGACAAAGAAAACTACTTCTTCCTAGTATTCGGCGACATAGTAATAGAGCCTGAACCACTAATACGACTATACAATACACACCTAACCGAAGAACCTGATGCAACAATACTTCTAGTACCATATGACCCGGAATATGCTGAAACCTATGGAACAGCCACCATAGATGAAAAAGGATATCTCACGAAAGCACTAACAAGTAAATCCATAGAAAAACCAAAATACATCATAGGAGGAGCATACATCTTACCCAACCACATACTAGACCTACTAGAGAAAAATCTGAGCTTACCAGAAGCAATAAACCAGTTAATACGAGAAGGCGCTAAAATAAAAACCATACTGTGGACAGGGACATGGATCGATATAGGTTATCCAACAGACCTGCTAGAAGCAGACTACACATTATTATCGATGATAAAATCAACGATGATCAGTGAAAAAGCAGAAATAGAACCAACATCAACTATTATAGGACCAGTAATTATTGATGAAAACACCTACATAGACCATCATGTGTTGATAAAGGGACCAGTATATATTGGGAAAAACAGTTTAATAGGAGCACATAGTTTCATAAGACAATACAGTGACATAAATAATAATGTAAGAATAGGAGCATATAATGAAGTAAAGAAATCAAACATACAAGCATATACACTACTAGACAGTTATATATACTTAGCAGATTCAATAATTGGCGAAAACAGTATAATAGGAGCATATACAATTACGCTAAACGTATTAGAAGCAAAAATGAAAACACCAAGAGTAAGAAAACACTTAGTCAATCCACCAAAGAAAGAAATAGAGAAATTGGGCGCTATTATAGGATACAATACAAAAATAGGATCAAAAACAATAATATATCCAGGAAAGACAATAAAACCAGAAACAATCATAGAACCAGATACAGTACTTAGATAAAAATAATTAACAGAAATCAAAAATGATCTAAGGTATTACTGATCGATAAGGATCCGATGATTTCGCCCTAATTTAATCTAGGTATTTTTGCACTGAAACATGGGGATCCTTATCGATCAGTAATACTAATGTGAGATCTCACACAATATAATTAATTATAAAAGAATATAGGATTTTAAATTATTTTATTTTAATAGAAATATGTATTAAGATTAATAAAACTGTCTAATAAAATATATAGTATTACTGATCGAAAATGATCAGGGGGATCATTTATCAATATACCTAGATAAAACAAACTCTATGCCCACCGATCAATTGATTTAAGTAATACCTGTGAAAGATCTATACAATGAACACTATTTTCAATAATGTTTCAATTTTTGGAAAAATACTTACACTTCTAAGAAGTGTATTGGTTTATGTAAAAATATTTGATTCAAATCTTGGGGGTTTCTTTATGTTTTTTGTAGTTGTTAATGGATTTGTACTAAAGTATGTTATTTTATCACAAAGTTTATTTTAGAGAATATTTTTACGTTCTCAAAACAGTTTTACTGGGTGATCGCTAACTCGGGATAGATACTTGGATCGGGTGGTTAACTGCCCTCCTGGAAAGTTAATTGGTGATTAACTTCCCTATCATTTGCTATGATCAATTGATTAGTGTATTGAGGTAAGAAACAGTTATCACGTCAAGGTATTTTATTGTCTGCGCTACATGGATCCCTGCTTTTCTTCCGCGTTCCTTGTTTTCTCCAAAATATGTATTGTGTGCTTGAACATTTTATAAAAGATAGTACAAATTATCAATTATTGTTAAAGAGTATGCTTGTTTCGCTGGGGCTCATGGATGCTTGTACTAGATAAATATTTGTCTAAATGTGTCGAGAAGGGGTGGCGGTGCCTAGTAGTAGTTATTGGAGAAAACAATCTGGAGCTCAACAGTATAGGCGAGAATACCCTATGTATTAGCAAGTACGCTGATAAAACCATGTTCGAGAAATATAGTGTGCCATGTAATAAGATAGTAAACTTCGCGGAAGCACATAAACTACTTGGAACAGAACTTAATAACGTCGTATTATCACTACACGGTACAACGGGTTGGCCAGGAAACCTCCTAGCATTATCAACAGAATACGTTAACAAGGGAGGATACTATGTATTACTAGTTCCAGAGAAATTATTGGAGACACGGTTCGGAAAATATTTTTACAACATAGTAACTAGGAGTGAAAATCACTTATTGATAATGAACAACACGATAACAAGCTACAAGTACAAAAAGGAAAAACCAACAGAACCTCCATCACCAACAATAACCAGTAGTGATAAATACATTAAGAAACTAGCCAAGCTCGCTAAGAATAATGAACAAGCTAAAGCACTAAAACTCCTACCAACCTTTCTATATAGTCGTAAATACAAGATGCTCCTACTACATGGGGACCGAGGCAGAGGGAAGAGCAGTATACTCGGACTATACGGAGCATATATACTGGCGAGAAACAACGGGATATACATTATCACATCGAGAAACCTTGAATCTATACAATCATTCTACAAAATGCTCACTAGAGGCCTCGAAGCTCTTGGAATAAATTATGTTGTATACGAGAAAAATGGTTTAATCACAAGTGTGAGTACTGGGAAAAGCACAATAAAATATGTTAAGCCATGGAGGGTAGCAGAGACTAAACCAAATAAACCACTCCTAGTGGATGAAGCAGCTGGTGTAGGAGTTGCAAGGATCCGTAGATGGTACAATAAAATAGGGAAGATCATAGCCTCAACCACAATACACGGATACGAGGGAAGCGGTAGAGTACTCCTAAAATACATAGATGAATTAATGAAGAAAACCATGACTATAAAACTAAGACTGCCGATAAGATACTGTCCAAACGACCCACTCGAGAAAACCCTCTACAAGTTATTCCACCTAGACGTAGAACCTCCAGAGATAAATTATGAGAAAATAAAGAGTTATGAACCAGAATACTTGGAAATAAGCATAGATGAACTAGTAAATAACTACGAACTACTCAGAAAAACCTATGGATTACTCGTAACAGCTCATTACAGGAACGAGCCAGACGACCTAGTCCTCCTCCTAGACACTAATGTATTCAAAATAAGAGCCCTAACAGTAAAGGGGCAAGTGATTGGAGTAGCACAGATAAGACCTGAAAACCTAGAAGATGAGAAAAATATTATTCATAAAATACTTGAAAGAATGTGCATGACACAATACTATAAATTAAGAAAACATAAACTATGGAGAAACGTGAGAATAGCAATAACCCCTCCTCTACAGAGGAAAGGATATGGAACAATACTCCTCAAACACATAGAGGAAGAAGCAAGGAGAAACAATATAGATAGCATAGGAGCCATATTCTCCGGATTCCAGACAATTAGGTTCTGGATAAAAAACAACTATTATCCAATATACATTAGTCCGAGATACAATAAAGTAACTGGAGAGAAGAACATAGCAGTCATTAAGCCCCTCAGCAAACTATCAGAGAAAATAACAGTAGCTGCA
>JAGGVR010000158.1 GCA_021157925.1 Staphylothermus sp.
CTTACAGTGGTCGCGATGACTATTCTCTGGGATCTCAAGATATTCGACATAGTTTATGCCTCTACACAGGGAGGACCCGGTGGTGCATCAATGGTATTAGCTCTGCTCATGTACGAGTATTTCGCTAGACTAGGCGATTATGCTATGTCAGCAACAGTAGCCACTATTCTAACAATTATTGTAATACCAATAGTTATCCTATGGATAAGGTCGATCCTGAGAGGTGAGAAATAGTCATGAAGAAACTATATAGGTTCAGGAGAACAGGTCTTATAGGCTCTCCATTCAAAATACTAATACTCAACATAATTGCATGGATAATAGGTATACTATGGATAACCCCATTCATAGGAATATTCATGACTAGTATAAGGCCTTTTAGAGAAGTAGTTCTCTATGGATGGTGGTCATTATCACCCTTCACGTTCACATTGAAAAACTATATAGATGCATTATTCAATCCGATGTTCTCACTAGGTAGAGGTCTTCTTAATTCATTCATAATAGCTATTCCCAGCACATTAATACCAATTACAATTGCTGCTTTAACAGCATATGGTTTTGCAAGATTCAGCTTACCCATCAAGAAATACTTGTTTGCAACAATACTTTTCCTTATGGCCGTTCCTCAGCAAATGACTATAATACCAATATTCTTCCTCCTCAAAGACCTGCATCTACTCAATACTTATCTAGGACTCATACTTGTGCATTCATCATGGGGTATTCCATGGATAACGTTCTTTCTTAGAAACTATTTCTCACTGCTCCCAGCAGAACTCGAAGAAGCAGCGAGAGTTGATGGAGCCAGTGATTTCCAAGTATTTAGAATAGTTGTCTTACCACTAGCCATACCTGGACTAATATCTGCAGCAGTTCTTCAGTTTGCATGGGTTTGGAACGATTTCTTCTTCGCATTAATGCTCATCTTTGACCCTAACAAAATGGTTGTAACACAAATGCTTCCAAGACTTAAGGGTCAGTATCAAGTCGACTGGGGACTACTAAGTTCTGGATCAATAATAGCTATGCTAGCCCCGCTCTTAATCTATGGTTTCTTTAACAAATACTATATGAGAGGATTCCGTGGATGGGCTATGAAGAGGTGAAACCCGTATGGCTAAGGGTGTGAGGATAGAAAATATTTGGAAAATATTCCCGCCAAAAGTAGTAGCGCTAAAGAACATCAATGTAGAGATCAAGCCCGGCGAATTCTTTGTTATATTAGGACCATCTGGATCGGGTAAGACAACCCTATTAAGAATTATTGCAGGCCTAGAAGTTCCTACTAGGGGAAGAGTATCTATAGGCGACAAAGTAGTAGTAGACGCAGATAAAGGAATGTTCATTGAACCGAGAGACAGAAACATAGGAATGGTTTTCCAGAACTGGGCACTATATCCACACATGTCAGCATATGACAACATTGCTTTCCCACTCAAACTCAAAAAACTACCGAAAGAAGAAATAAATAAGAGGGTAAAAGAAGTAGCAGAAGCTCTAGGTATAGCTGACCTTTTGAACAGAAAGCCAGGACACATGAGTGGTGGTCAGCAACAAAGAGTGGCAGTTGCTAGAGCATTGGTTAAACAACCAGACGTCTTATTACTAGACGAGCCTTTCAGCAACTTAGATGCAAGAATAAGAGTTACTGCTAGAGAATTCGTCAAGGAGATTCAGAAGAAGCTCGGAATAACAACCATCCTTGTAACACACGACCAAGCAGACGCATTTGCTGTTGGAGATCGAGTAATGGTTCTACGAAATGGAGAAGTTCAACAAATGGGTATTCCAGAAGAATTATATGATCAACCAGTAAATGTGTTCATAGCAAACTTTATCGGAGATCCACCTATGAACATATTTAAGTTACCGACCACTCACGAATTGTTAAAGAAGATAGGAGTAGACGATGAAATTATTAATAAGCATAAAGAAGTCTACATCGGTATAAGGCCTGATGAAGCAATAGCTCTTGAGCCCAAAGAGGAAGGACATCTAAAGGGAACAGTTATTATTATTGAATACGTTGGTTCTAGAAAATATGCTAAAATAGACTTAGGAAACGGATTATCAATTAGAGCTCTTCTAGAATGCAGAGCAGACAATGGTGATACAGTTAGTATTAGACTAGTAAAAGTACACGTGTTTAGTGAAACTGGGGAAAGAATAACAACTATTAGATTCTAGTTCTTTACTCTATTATTAATTCTAAATAATAGGCTTCAATATCTTCCACAGATGCTCCATGACCACCAATTGTTATTTTATCACCATTCGTAGTCTCACATATAATTGTTCTGGTTCTATCATCCGGGCTTCTAAACACTTCTCTAGCATATGCTTCTAGTTCAACAGGTTTGCCTGTTTTAACGTATTTTCCGACAACGTAAAGTTTAACATTGTAGTTGTTCTTCAGAGCCTGGTCTATTATAGGCATGGATAACCATTGGTGCTTCGTAGTATATTTTTCGCCTCTCTTAATACTGAATTCCTTGATTACTTTAGCGTTTCTCCAGTACCCAAAATAGTATGTGTCGTTTAATAAGACCATTAGTTCTGGTTCAGTTGTAAACAATGTATAGTCTTTGCCGAATATAATTGCTCTCTTAAAATCGTGTTCTATTGCTTTGATAAAACCTGTCGGTTGATATAATAGTCTTATGTTTGGTATATCTTCTATTTTCTTAATGATTCTCTCATGGGGGTATTTGAAAAGTGAAATAGAGAATAATATGTTCTTATTATTTTCTAGTTTCTTTGTCAAGGTATTGATTATTTTCATGAATAATTCCTTGCTTAGTGAAGCATATCCATCTATCATCGTTTCTTTTATCCATTCAAGTGTTCTCTCTATGCTTGCTTCTATGCTGTGAGATATCCATATATATGGTTCATGAGACTCCTTTGTACGGTAAAGTTTCTCTAGTTCTTCTACAACTTTATTATTGAGCTTCATTAACTGCTGAATATATGTCTTTACATATCTAGTCAAAGCAATACTCGGAGGCAGTGCTCGGTACTTCCTAGGCCTGCTTGCTTTGACTTCTACAAGTCCTTTTCTACAAAGGTTTTCGAGAACATCATATATGCGGGGTAGAGGAATGCCTGATTTTGTAGCTATTTTAGGAGCTGTTGCTTCACCCATTCGGAGAAGAGTTAAATAGGCTTTTCCTTCATATCCTTTAATGCCTAGAAGTTCGAGGTATTTTAGAATAGTTTCTTTATTATCATCCAGCATTTTGGAACCCCTAATTTATCTCTTCTGAGTGATAATGTCTAGGTAATTTCTATATACTCTGATTTATAAATAATTAATTATAACAATTAATGAGATGCTGGAAATGATCGTTACAAAACTTCCACAAAGAAACATTTATGATTATAAAGAAGTTGTGGGAGAAGAAAAAATAAATAAAGTAATTGAGCTTGCAGAAAAGCTCAAAGATTGTAAAGTAACACATGTGAACTCGACATGTTTTGGTGGAGGAGTAGCCGAGATCCTTTACAGTATGGTTCCATTAATGAATAGTATTGGTTTAAAGGCAAACTGGGAAGTCATTAAAGGATCTAATGAGTTCTTTAATGTTACAAAGAAGATACACAATGCTCTTCAAGGAGCAGAAATAGATCTTACGAAGGAAGAAGTAGAGCTCTATCTAGAGACTAATAAATGGAATGTAGAAAACGAACTAGTACTGGATGCTGATACGATCATAGCCCATGATCCCCAACCATTACCCATTAGAAGATATGCCTCAAATAATAGGAAATGGATATGGAGATGCCATATAGATTTAAGCCAACCCTACAAACCCGTATGGATCCTGATCTCTTCTCTACTGGACAAGTATGATGCATCAATATATCATTTAAAAGAATATATACACCCAGAAACACCAACCCCTAAGAAATATGTTATGCCACCATCAATAGATCCTTTAAATGATAAGAACAAGCCCTTACCAGATTCTCTAGTAGAGAAAATACTTAGAAAATATGATGTAGATCCCGAGAAACCTATACTCATTCAAGTAGCACGGTTTGATCCATGGAAAGACCCCTTAGGTGCTATTGACGTGTATAGGCTGGTTAAGAGAAAAATACCAGATGTCCAGCTTCTCCTCATAGCTAGTATGGCAACAGACGATCCAGAAGGCTGGATAATGTACGAAAAAGCACTTCGATATGCAGGCATGGATAAAGATATACATTTCCTAACAAATTTAATAGGAGTTGGGGCATTAGAAGTAAATGCTTTCCAGAGAGCAGCTACAGTAGTACTCCAACTATCAAAAAAAGAAGGATTTGGACTAGCAGTGACCGAAGCATTATGGAAGAAGAAACCAGTCATAGCTAGACCGAGGGGTGGATTGAAACTACAAGTAATAGATAATGTCACGGGATACCTTGTTGAAACTGTTGAAGAAGCAGCTGAAAAGGCTGTTTATCTAATAAAACACCCTGAGGTAAGAGAAAGACTGGGAACGAATGGATATAAGCACGTTCTAGAGAACTTCTTGATAACTAAGCATCTTGAAAACTATTTAAAAGTAATCTATGAGGCAGGGAAATGTAGCTGAAAATAAATAATATAAAAATATTTTAAAGTTTATACCTTAGCTTGATTCTTAAAGAGTGCCATACAATATAGTAATGCTCTACACTAGGTTCAAATTCCAGTAAATACTTTTTATCTTCATCATAGTATCTCGCTTTATTAATATCTTCTCCAGCAAATTGTTTTATAGCATCTATGCTTTCCCAATACGAAATAATCATGATATGTGTAATGTCTCCCTCTGGTTTCATCATAATCGTTGCTCCAAGATTACCCTTAATACTTTCAATATCGGGTATAATGTGTTTAACTAAGTACTCATAATACTCTTCTGCTTTATCACTATGTACTCTACCATGCCAGATACGTGCAATAATTGGTTTTGATTCCTCAGCCAAACTATACACCTCAAAGATATATTTGCATTTGCAAATAATAAACTCATTCCAATTATATGAAATAAGGGAACAGAGTAGATAATAATATATCTCCATAACAATACTATAACAAGAAGAATATACAGTATTAAACAGTGTCAGATATGAACAAACAAATCAAAGCAATAATAGCGGGAATAATTATCTCGGCTCTAGTTGTTAGTATTTTATTCATTCAAGTATTTATTTACGATAATCGTGCAAACACGAACTATTCTAAGCTAGAAGCATTACTAAGGATAACCTATCCCGAAATAACACCTAAATACATGAAATACATAAAAATAGATCCTGGTTTTATCAATCAATCAATACAAAAATTGAGTGATAAATATGAATTCTATAAACAAACAATAGAAGAAAACTATATCTCCCAAGACTACAGCAAGGCATATAAATACTTAAACGAAGCCAAGAAAACACTTGCTAAAAATCCGTACCAAGCATTGATCTTTCTTCGGAAAGCCCAATACTATTTATCAATAATAGAAGGATATTTTCTAATTAAAAACAATAAGCTAAATAAATCGATTCTCGAAAATATGATCAAAAATGCATGGGATAAATACTTTATTGAACATAGAAAACTCTTCAAACTCATCTATTGTGGAGAAAATCTAAGCACAGTAATTATAGGATCATATATTATTGAAAGACACATATCTTCCGCTAAAACATGGCTAGAACAAGCTGAATACTATCTGAAAACCAGTTATTGGTTCATGGATAATGTAGTAATATATGCTTTTGTCAATGTTTCTTTAAACAACATTCTTGACGCTGAAATTATCTATAATCAATCATATGGAAGCATTACACGTAACTATACCATTATAATAATGAATAAATACAAGGAGTATAAGGCATTAGTAAAGAGTATAATGGAAAAACAAGATTTCGAAAAAACCACGTATGCTTATACAATATATTTAGAAGCAAGAGGATATCTTGATCAAGGAAAACAATATTATAAAGACTCTTATCTTACCCATGCATTATTCTATACTATGTACAGTTATGTATTAGCAAATACGGCAGATTATTTTAAAGAATACTCTGACCCGCCTAATGGGGACTTGATTATAAGTATTGAAGACATGATAAAGACAAAGAAGGAGATCAACAACTTATTAAGCGAGCTCAGGGAGATCAGAAAAGAAGTGATTGCTCTACTCTTAGCTGATAAGGTACTACTGGATAGTAAAAGAGCTGATTTACTCATAAAATACATGTATGATAATAGAAAAATGGATCAGTGCTTATTAGCTACAAGTTATCTCTTATATCTTAAATCACTTAGAGCACTAGAGCATATATTAAGTAATAGATTTCTTCAATACTAATATTAATGAAATTAGCTACTCTATAATAAGAAATGAATACGATTGAGTAAAGAAATCTCTCCTGTAACCCAAGCTTCAGAATTTTAAATTAACTAGTAATAATAGAGGAGTAATTAACTTTTCCAATGTTTAGAGAAATGGATTATCATATATTCTTATCTAAGGGGCAATAACTCCTGGATGTGCTAGAGAAGCAACTAGATTTAATAAATTAAGTGATAGATCTAGGGAGTCTATGCAGTAATAATAAGTGTGTCAACCGATCCCGGTGATAAGCTTAAAAGATTAAAGGAAAACATGGATGGGGGATTATATGTCTCAAAACGAATTAATGGAACTCAAGGAAAGAGTAGCTAGACTCGAGACACATGTTGATCAATTAGAGAAAAAGGTTGAGAGTATTAGTAAGTACATTATGCAACTATATACATATCTATCAAGCAGGTAATACCTAAGTAAGGAAAGTAGAAAATACAAACTATTATAAGAAGTAATACTCTTCTCTAAAGTTTTTGTAGAATATATTGTACTCCAATTGAACCTATGCAAGAACATATTTAAATATAGATCCGTGAATATTCTCTATAATAATAATTGATAGAAATATTTTACATATGATGAGTGGTGCCATATAATATGAAGATAGTTGTACCCCTCAAAAATAATAATGGTCTCGAATCTATTCTATCGGAGCACTTTGGTCGTTCACCGTATTATGCGATCGTTGAGATCAGTAATAATAGAGTTGAGTCGATAGAAATTGTTGAAAATCCTAGAGAACAAGGATTAAAGCCCAGCGAGTATTGTGTAAAGATTGATGCAAAATATGTTGTTATAAAAACTGGTAATGGGATCGGTGTTAAGGCACTTCAATTACTTCGAGAAAATAGAATTGAAGTATTATGTGTTAACGCTTTAACTCTAGGAGAAGCTATTCAGAAGTTCTTGAAAAAAGAATATGAATATTATAGGGGTGAGGGTTGTAGAGGTAGGTTTTTCTAAAATACTAGATCCTAATTATGGTTCCCGTATGAGCTTGAATATAATAATTAGAATATTCTTTTTCTAGAAGTTCTCTTATTGTATTTCCGCTACAATGTATAGGAGCTATTTTCTTAACACCAAGGCTTATAAGTTTCTCAACTATATCTTTAC
>JAGGVR010000107.1 GCA_021157925.1 Staphylothermus sp.
AAGCTTACTAATAATGGGTATAAACCAATATATTATGTAACTAATGCATTCTGTGGAGTAACCTATACTGGGAAAGAACAGAATACTAGTTTTGAACCAATCCTATGGACCGTGAAGAACCCGGTTGGATTACCAAGAATAAGAACCGAGAAGGGACAGGTGTTCCCAACGCCGATAGGATGTACAGAAGATCTAAGATACGTTAAGGTATTGCCTGGAACAAGTGTTTCCCAACAATACTACTACATAGTAACTAAGTCATTCAAAGGAACAATAAGGATTACAACAGAAATATGCACCAAACCACTAGACAACAAATGTAAAACTTTAGAGAAAACAATTTTTGCAGAAATAAGTAATACATAGAACATTTAGGGATGCATAATTGTTGGTTATTCTCGGATCTATGTAACTGTTCAGTATTTTGTTTCCAATAATTCCTCTCTATAACACTGAGCTTTAATCCCATGATTATTATTGATGCTATAAGAACCACAATTGTTCCTGCTAATGTGTCTAGTAGAATGCTCCTAGCTATACTCATGGATCTCATCATTGTACCAATAATTCTTAATATTAGTGCTTATTTAATAGTCTTAGTTCTTTCAACAAGTATTTTATAATTGGAGAGTGGTTTGAAAAACTCGGAGTCTAAGATGTGTTTTGGCAAGGAAGCAGTCGTTCTTGAGATCTCTGTATCTGACACAACTATGGAGAATAGACTATACTGTAAAATGAAGTAAAAATTATAGTTGCTCAAGAATTGCTTTGCGTGCTTTATAGACTATATAGATGAACATAATGAATGTAAAGACTAGGAGGATCAACATTAATGAGATCACGGAGTGGTATCCTGTTGTATAAGCTAGAATAATAGATAATACTTCAAGTACGAGAAACCATGAGAGAAAAAATAGTATTGGCCTATACTCTTGGCCTGTACTCATGATTTTCGCCTTGTACTTATTAGCATGTATAATATTACTATAATAGCTATTACTGCAAGAATAACTATCAACACGATAGTGGATGCACCGACTAATATGATGTTAGTGGCTCCACTTGTGGTTGTTATAGATGATGATGTAGTAGTTGTGGTTGCAGTCGTGATTGCCGTATTTTGTGTTGTAGTGGTCTCAATTGTGGTTTTTAGTGGGGGGGTTGTTGTGGTTTCCGTTATGGGTTTACAAGTGTTTATTCTACATATTTCAACTTCATCTATGAATATTGTTAAATCTTTATAGATCGTGCCATTATAGAGCAGAGCTATTTCGACCGTGTTAGATCCCCATGGGGGATTATTTAAGCGTAGTTCATAGTATCTGGGCTCGGTCGTTAGCTTAACAATTGTCTCATTAAGAATTTTGGGTGGATAAATGGGTAGGGATACTCTAATGACTAATTTTTCTTCAATACTACTCCATGCTCTGACTCTAATGATATAACTTGTGTTTTGATATATCCATATAACTTGGCCAAGCTTGATCTCAGCCGGTCCTGGCCCAGGAGGCTTTATTGTTAGTTTTAAAACGCCGTTCTCTACAACCGTATTCCTTTCATCAATCAGATCTAATCTTCCTGTCACGTACCATTCGTCCGGGTTTGTGATCGGGCTGTTCTTGAAATCTATGGGTTTAGAGAAATCACCATTAACCATAGTCTCTAAAGATGCTTTGGGAAATCCCCGTGTCTTGGCGACGACTTCGTTGTAACTATCAACTATATCAGTGGTAAAGGCATATGAGGGCTTGTTTACTCTATAGATTTTTATCCAGTCAATATACATTCTTGCTGGGAACTGTGTTGTTTCGTCAGGGTTTCCTGGCCAATAGCCCCCTACGGCTATATTCAGGACTAAGTGAAATGGTTTATCAAATACCCATTTACATCCATGTTTTTCAAATTCTGTCCTAGTCAGTATGTGGTATATTTGGTCATCGACGAACCAAATTATGTAGTCATTAGTCCATTCTATTCCAAAGACATGATAGTCTTGGGAGAAATCCATCCCTTTCGGCAATTTGAAATGTGAACCTACTCCTCTAGATCCATAACAGTATGGTGCATGAACAGTTCCATAGATTGTATTGGGTTCCTGCCCAATTAATTCCATTATATCTATCTCGCCACACGATGGCCAAGCTTTTACATTGTTTAAAGACCATTCCTCTCCAATCAACCAGATCGCCGGCCATAATCCTTTTCCTTTCGGTAGCTTAGCTCGTACCTCTATTCTTACAGGTGGTGTTATCTTTAGTTTTCCAATAGTGTCTAGTCTAGCTGATGTATACTCGTATTCCTTATTCGTCAGAGGATCTATGTATTTCTCCTTACGTGCCTCTATAACTAAATTGCCGTTTTCTATGAAGGCGTTCTCTCTAGTGTAATATTGTAGCTCTCTATTGCCCCAGCCACATAGGTTTGGACAACCATTTCCAATGTTGAAATTCCATATATTTTCATCAATAGTTGATTCGTTGAAGTCCATGAACTCTATAAGCGTTAATGGATCACTCTTCTGCGTGTTCACTATTAATCCATGTGCGAGAGAAATACTTGAGACTTGCTGTGCTATAATGATGGATAGAATCAAAACTATGAGAACCAACAATGTTTGAGGCTTATAATGCATTGACATAGTCTTTTCACCTCATAGCTCGAACTTCCATTTCCTATAAAGCATGGGAACGCTTTCGATTAATTCCTTAGTATATTTATGCTTTGGATTGAAGAATATCTCGTCTGGGGTTCCTTCTTCAATTATTTTTCCCCTGTACATTATCATTACACGATCTGAGACGGCATAAGCTAAGCCGAAGTCATGCGTAATGAATAATACGGTTGTTTTTTGTTCATCACGTAGCTTGAGGAACAATTCTAGTATTTTCCCCCTAGTAGATACGTCTAGCATTGATACGGGTTCATCAGCTAGAAGCAGTTTTGGCTTAATAATCCATGCCCTTGCAATCATTATTCTCTGTAACTGTCCACCTGATAATTGATGTGGATACTTACCAAGTGTTTCATCAGGTCTTAAACCGACAACTTCTAAAGCCTCTCTTATAAGTTGCTTACCTTCATGCGAATCGGGATCTATACCAATTAATTCTAGTGCTTGTTGTAGTGTTCTATCAACTTTGTAGAATGGGTTAAAATTTGAGAATGGGTTTTGGAATATTATGTGAACATTTCTCCAATACCATTTAAGGTCTTTCAAGCCTTTAAGATCACGCCATATGTTCTTGTCTTTAAAAATTATTTCCCCACTTGTAGGCTCTAATACCCGCAAGATCATTTTTGCTAGAGTTGTTTTACCCGAACCACTCTGACCAGCAAGAGAAACCACTTCTCCCTCCTTTAAAAAAATATTTACGTTATCAACCGCTTTGATATAAGTTTTTCTCAGAAAACCTGATTCAAACACTTTTGTTAAATTCTTTGTCTTGAGAAGATCATAGCTCATTTGATTCACCCTTTTACATGTAACCAGCAAGCTACCAATCTATCGTTATTTATTTTGATAAGCGGTGGTTCTTTCTTTCTACATATGTCTTTGGCAAATGGACATCTATCTACGAATCTACAGCCTTGTGGAGGATTTATGAGGTTGGGTGGTTGTCCCGGAATATATCTTAATCCTCTTTTTCGAACTTCTGGTTCTAAAGATATAATGGAGTCTATAAGACCCCTAGTATATGGGTGCTGAGGATCAAATATAATGTCTTCTGTAGGAGCTACTTCTACGATCTTACCAGCATACATTACTGCTATTCTATCAGCGATCTGTCTTACAACAGAGATATCATGAGTTATGAACACCATAGAATCAATTATTCCTTTAGCTGCTAGACTCCATAGAGTTTTAATTACAAGTTTCTGTGTAGAAACATCTAGTGCTGAAGTAGGCTCGTCTACGACTAGGATTTCTGGATTTAATAGGGTAGATATTGCTATAACTGTTCTCTGAGCCATACCCCCACTTAATTCAAATGGGTATCTGTCTACAACATAGTCCGGGAGTCCGAGTTCCTTTAGTCTCTTAGTAAGTAATGACACTGTTTCATCAAGACTTATGTCTGGATTATGACTGCGTAGCACATCGTACGCTATTCTTTTGATTTTCAATGTAGGCATCAGTGCTGACATAGCTTCCTGAGGAATAATGGCTACATGCTTACCCCAAACATCTTTTTTCAACTTTTCTCGGTTAAGCTTTGATATTTCCAAACTATTACCACTTCTAGTATATAATATTATTGTTCCACCCTTGAAGAAGAGTGGAGGATTAATATTCATTAACATTACCTTTGCAAGTGTAGATTTACCACAGCCAGACTCCCCGACAAGCCCTAGTATTTCGCCCTTACGTATTTCAAGATTAACACCATCGACAGCTCTGACGTCCGCTTCTCTATTCCCAATGAGAAGCCTGTAATATGCCCTTACATTCCTTAGCTCTAATCTCTTCACACCCTTCCACCTACATTCCTCTGAGTCTCGGGTTGAATACCTCGTCTATTCCAGTCGCGATGAGGAGTAGAGAGACGCTTAAGAGTACTTGGAGTAGACCGGCTGGTATAAATGTCCACCATTTCCCTAGGATGAATGCTTGTGTTATTGCTGCGAAGTACAGTATTTTGCCGAGAGTCATTATATTCATTGGTGTTAATCCAAGTATGCTTAAACCCACCTCTCCATTGATACCTAGATTAATATAGTTTACGAAAGATACTAGTGTAAAAGTCGCTAGGTGAGGCAATATATCTTGGAAAGCTATTTTCAGGCTATTGTATCCTGCTATTTTTGACAAGTACACGAATTCTCTCTCCCTAAGTGACAAGACCTGCGACCTAACAGCTCTAGCAAATCCAGGCCAAGCAGTTATCGACAATACGAACGCTACCAGTTCTAGTCTTGCATTCTCGTAACCAATATATGTTATGATCAAAATAGCTAGTAGGACGCTTGGTATTAACATCACGATATTAGTCATGGCCATAAGAATTTCATCTAGTATGCCTCCCTTTATCCCCGAAATCAATCCCACAACTAACCCCATGGCAATAGTGAAGAGACCTGTTAGAACCCCAACATATAATGAGTTTCTAATACCGTGGAAAATCATTGCCAACATATCTCTTCCGGAACGATCAGTTCCCAGCGGGTATACTTCATTGGGAGGAGTCCATGGTGGATTATCAGTACTAAATGGGTCAACAGGATATAGTAATGGACCCATAAATGATAAAAGTAGCTGGAAAAGTATGATCCCAAAACCTATCATAAATCTCTTGTTATTGAATAGAACATATAATAACTCAGTAATGCTCATTAAATCACCCTTTAGTCTCGTCTATGTCCAAGCCTTATACGTGGATCAATCAATACATACACGAAGTCTACGATGAAGTTCGCTAATAATACCGTAGCGATCAGTATCATAAAAACACCTTGTATAACGGGATAATCCCTGACACCCAAGGCTCTTGTGAGAAGTATGCCCATTCCCTGATAATTGAATATCTGCTCGGTTATTATTTGGCCACTGAGAACGAATCCTAATTGTATTCCCAAGGCAGTAACTTGAGGAAGCATAGAGTTTCTCAACACGTATCTGAACAGTATTTTGTCCTTAACACCTAGAGTATCGCTATAAAATATGTATGGTGAGCCAAGCTCCATTGTCGCTATTACTCTCATACTTATTATCCATCCACCAAGAGATGGTAATAGTAATGATAAGAAGGGTAGAACATAGTGCCTAAGATAACTAATTATAAACTCTAGCGTAAGAGATGGTTGAAGGACGGGATCATAGGCAGAGCCCGGTGGAAATAAGTCTACTCCCCATAATTCTCTCGGTAATACTGCTAATGCAAAGATTAGTGTCATTGCTAACCAATAATAAGGTATCTGTGACACAACCATCCCTGCACCAATGGTTACTTTCTCAAATATTGATCCTCTCTTATATGATGCCCGTGCTCCGAGATAGTTACCTATGAACCAAGCAGTGACAATAGCAGGAACGAGTAATAGAATTGTCCATGGTAGGTGTCTTGCAATAAGAGAAACTACAGGTTCTCCGTATGATTGTAGAGATACACCTAGATCCCCTGTAAAGCTTTTCCTAAGAAAGTTAATAAACTGTATATGCAGGGGTTTATTTAGCTCAAATACTTCAACAAGTCTTCTTTGATAATCACTAAGTAGTTCAGGCGAGAGACTGCCAGAAGCTAGGCTCACAATAAGGCTTTGTACAGGATTGCCAGGCACAATTCTTGGGAGAACAAAAGCAATTGATAATGCAATAAAATATGTTATAATCAGGATAACTAATTTAGTAAAAATAAATTTATATACTCGACTCAATTTATGAACTTCACCTTTTTCTCGCTATTGCGAGCCTTATTCCAATAATTATAGCTATTATTATCACTACTATCACTAGAAATATAGTTAATGCATTTATAGCTCTTCCTCTAGAAGGAGATGTTGTGCTAGTAGTAGTTGTCGTTGTGGTTGTAGTCGTTGTAGTCATGGTTGTCGTAGCGGTTGTGGTGGTTGTAATTGTCTCATATTTAAACCCAGTAACATTTGCAAGCATCTCTAACAATATGCTATTTGGTATTAGAATTCCTCCTTGATCTACCGGCTTAGCCCATGCAACCTCAACAGGTTTGCTTCCTTTCGGCCTCAAACTAAACAATGTCCATAAAGGCAGTGAATATTCCTTATACGGCGCCACTTCTGTCCACCAAGGATTGTCTTCTGAAGGCCAACCCTCCCAATATAGTGTTGAGTATGCATACCATTGTACAGTATATCCTATTGGTATTGATGGTATCTTCTCATAGATTATTTCTTGGAACTTCGTGAAATACTTCATTCTCTCTTCAAAACTAAAAGCACGTGAAGAATTCTCTAGGAGACTTACTATGTCAACATCAGTTATATTAAACCACTCCCAATTACCGACTGGAGGAGCTAATCTTGGATCTAGTAAGAATCTATAGGTATCCCATGGATGCATGAAAGTCGGCGCAGGTACCCAGCCTAATAAAGTAACATATGATCCGCTATTCAAATATCCCCAATAAGCACCATAATCTACTGGATATGATTGTGCATTTATACCTATATCTCTAAAGTCGCCAGCTATTAAATCAGCTGCTAACATCCAATCAGTCCATCCCGATGGAACCATAACTGTTATGTTAAATGGTTGTCCATTTGGTAATTCCCTAAACCCGTCCCCATCTATATCTTTATAACCAGCTTTGTCTAGTAACATCTTAGCATAAGTTTTATTGGTAATAATCTTAGCATCAGGAGTGCCCCAGTACTTAATAGCTAGTGTTTTGTTAATATATATTCTATATTGTGGTAGAACTTCAAAAACAAAAGACATAGAAGCCTGTGTCGTGTACCCAAAGAATGCCTTCTTTAATATCTCATTATAATCTATTGCATACGCTAATGCTTTTCTAAGTATAGGGTCTTTTAAGTAATCTAACTGATTATTAATAAATAATACTAATATCTGGTTAGGTCTAAAATATGGAGGCTCCTTATAATATGTCCATACACCATATGTCTTAAAAGTCCATACGTCCGGAATGAATATACCACTCCAGTCAACATTTCCAGACTGTAGATCCAGTAGAACTTGCTCATTACTCAAATAGATCCTATGTACCAAATACTTAGGACCTGGTAATCCAAATATGTCTTTACCCCACCAATCATCTATTCTAATATAAACTATTCTAAGCTCATCAAAGTAGTACAGCTTATAGGGACCAGATACTACTTGGGGGAGATCTATTACTACGTCTCCGCTCTCAGTAGAAACAATATCTTCACATGCTTCGCCACAGTTCCTCCAGCTTACAATATTATTCCCTACTTTTTCATATACTTGCTCAACGATGTGTTTTGGAACTGGCGTCATTTGAAGAGCATAGAGAAGAAACATAAAGTAATTCTCGGTCTCATTATTAATATAGAATTCAACGACTTTATCACTTATTGCTTTCACGTCTGAAATATATATTTCCGAACCAGCCGCTGGCCCGCTACCTAGCTCTATAGAAATTCTATATGTATACTCTACATCGTAAGCTGTGATTGGTGTTCCATCACTCCATTTAGCCTCGGGCCTAATATAGACTCTTAGAGTATAGGGGTTGATAAACTCGAATTTCTCACCAATAATGGGAATCCATTCATCAAGACCCGGAACATACTGGAATAATGGAACATAAAGAAATCCACCATAAGTAGCTGTACCCCAAGTCTGAGAAGGTGATAAAGGATTCCAAGTACTCGGTGGTCCCCACTGAGCACCTGTTACAAACACGGTCTCTTCTCTCGGCAATTTTATCTGTGTATAGCCGATTTGTGCAAATAATGGAACAAATATAATTGCAATTAACAATATACTACATACGTACTTTGTCTTAAGAAGTTTCATCTACACACCCCCCAATCAAACAATGCGAATTTTCAATAGTAATTTTCAAGAACAGAATATATTAAGCTTTATGGACGGAAATATTCTAGCTAAAATATACTTATAAATAATGCATTCCAATCAAGCTCTGTAAGACAGATTAATATAACAAAGTTTTCAATAATACTAGACCGGCATATTTCGGGGGATATTATATGAAGAAAGAACTCATCTATGCATTAATAGTATTAATAGTTATAGGAAGTACTATATTGCTAGGTATATATCTTAAATCTCAGGTAGAGTTTGGAATGAATACTAAAACAACGCCCCCAACAAAAACAAGTACAACTCCTGCTACAACGACATCATTAACAGAAACAACGACTTCACCTACATGGACTACTAAAAAGACACAAACTCAGCAAATTCATGAAAAACACCCGTTTTATCCCGATAAATACTCTAGATATGGGGGATGGCTAAAACTTCGCCTCAAACCAACTGGGTTTTTCCATATAGAAAAAGTTAATAATACATACTGGTTTGTTGATCCAGAAGGGTATGTTTTTATATCAAAGGGCGTTAATCATGTTAATTATATGGGTGATCATTCACCAGCTCTAGGTTATTCACCATACTATGCCAATATACTGAGAAAATATGGCTCGATTAATAAATGGATAAACATAACAGTCAATAGGCTCTTAAAATGGGGTTTCAACACCATCGGTGCGTGGTCTTCACGCGAACTCTATAAGTATATGCCTTATACAGTAAACTTGAATATACTTGGAAACTATGGATTCGAATGGACTACGGGAAAAATGCCAGATATTTTTGGTGAAGAATTTGTAGAATATGTTGAGAAAAAAGTCTACTTCAACTGCCGACCTTTAGCAAATGACTCATTACTATTGGGATACTTCTTAGACAACGAGCTTAGGTGGGGGCCCGATTGGCGATCGAGTACGCATTTACTTGATGACTTCTTCAAACTACCTCCTAGTTCGCCTGGAAAGAAAGTTGCAGTAGATATTGTTAAAGAAGCATATAATAACGATATAACGAGACTCAACAAGGATTTGGGAACCAAATTCAAATCATTTGACGAACTATTATCGTACTATGGCCCGCTCCCGGATACAGAAGCCATTGGAAAAGCAAGAACGGAATTCGTAAGACGATACGCGGAGAGATACTTCAATGTAACAGTATCAATTATTAAGAAATATGATCCAAATCACTTAATACTTGGAATCAGGTTCTCTGGATTACCAACTAGAACACATGAACTGGAATTATTCAAAGTAATGGCAAAATATGTAGATGTTATTTCAATAAACTTATATAACACAGTTGTTCCACCCAAAGATAAATTAATGGAACTATATAAGATAATCAAAAAACCAATAATGATAACAGAGTTCTCGTATAGAGCAAGAGACTCTGGTTTACCAAATACTAAAGGCGCTGGACTAACATTCAATACTCAGACCGAGAGAGCAGATGCCACATACAGATTTGTATCTGAACTCATGTCTCTAAGATTCGTAGTCGGGTATCACTGGTTCCAATACTATGACCAACCCAAGGAAGGAAGATTTGATGGCGAAGACAGTAATTATGGTATTGTAAATATAAATGATGAACCATACCTTGAAATGGTCAATATGTTTATTAAACTCAATACTATGGTAGAAGAGATACATTTAAGCCTAAAAATAGGGAATTAAAAAACATTATTGGTAAATAAATTAAATCACGAATCTATTTTATTGTGCTCGTCTTCCTCCCTTAGCTACAATGCCTATAACGAATCCAATTATGAGAGCAATTATACCAATAATAGCCAACGTTGCTGCATCAGGGGCAGCTGTTGTTGTCACTGTAGTGGTATCTGTGTCTGTATGAGTTACTACTTCGGTCTTTGTTTCAGTCTCCATTACTGTTGTTGTTTCAGTAACTGTTGTTTTCTCTGTATGAGTAGCTGTTTCTGTCACAGTCTCTGTTACTGTCTCCTTCACGATCTTTGGTGCTAGTTCTGGTGGTACAAGTCTTGCATCATAGAGTACCCATCCAAGCTCTGCTTCAGTTCCCTCACTACCAAAATATGTAGAGAACGCTACGCTACTCCATACTACCTTTTCTGCCGGTATTCCGAAGAAGTTAACTAATTGATCGAATACTTCATTAACAAATGGTTTTAGGTCAACGTAAACTTCGCCACTCATTATATCTGTGTTCTTGAGTAGGAATACCATCGCAGCCCAACCACCACCACTTAACGCTCTCTGCACCTCGAATTCGCCGTTCACTAATTCACCATTTACAATTAGTGGGACAGTTATTGTTTTTACAACGGTTTTGTCACCAACCCATCCACCAAAATCGTCATGGAATGCTACATATACCTCTCCAATACCACTACCGTCATCTGCGTTCTCGAACCACATGAGAAGCCCTGTTCTCACTAACGTATCGTCACGTCTAAATACTTCATAGTTGATCTTCACATAGAGAGTATCATATTGGTTTAGAAAGTCTTGTGCCGCCATTGGTAGTGTGATCCATGTGTATCCACCAGTTGGTGGTAGAACAGTGCCTCCTGCAACTCCTGGTGGTGTTCTTCCAGCAAATACGACATCTGGGTTGCCAAAAGCTATTCCGCCCCATACTGTTTCAACGTTGCTTAGGGTTGCATAGAATGCTACTTGATCCTTGCTCTTAATGAACCTCATGTAGTTTTCTCCTGTCGCGTTTGCAACATTCCAGAAGTTTGGCTCAATCCATAGTTTTGTTCCATCGCTCCTTGTAACTAATTGTCCGGGCCAAGTACAGTTGTGGTAAAGTATACCATTGACATCAGCAGGCTCGACCCAGAAACCACCTGGTACCCATACAAGAACTACATCTCCTGGTTTAGGTGATGATGCAAGTGCCTTAATCTCCTCTAGTGATGCCGCCATTGATGCTGTTGGTAGAATTAATAGACCAATCAGGAGTATTATGAATACGTTCTTCGAATTCATGATAACAACCCCTAGATCTAGATTTATAATCTATGTTTAATATATTTTGTTAAGTCAAGTATAAAAACAATACATCAACACTATATGGAAAGATAAAATCCTGATAGGGCTGTATTTTCATCTCTTATGCTTTCTCGACGTTTTGAAATATACATTAATAAATTAATGATAATCTGTGAAAGTGATGTATTTGAAAATAGTTATTGACCATATCTTGAAATACAAGAAGACTTACCACATAGAATTCAAAGCACCTATATTTATGTGGAGAACGTAGTACAAAAATAATATCGTTTTATGGTTTCTTGCTTTTAAATATAAATAGTACAATTATTCCCGCAACGATGACTGGTAAGAGAATCAATAATATTCTTGTAAGATCTAGTTTACTGGGCTCAGTTTTTGTTATTTGTTGAGTAGTTGTAGTTATCATTGTAGTAGTTGTAGTGGTTGTAGTTGTTGATTGTATTGCAGTTGTTTCTGTCCCAGCTGTGGTTTGAGTTGTTGTTGTAGTTTTTTCTTGAGGTATTGTTTCGGGTAGTGCTTTTGTTATTGTTATTAAGCTTGATGGGGGTTCGTATGTGTATAGTTTTTCTTGTGGTATTCCGAGTGTTTCTGCTAATGCTCTGGATCTTAGTGTTACTTTGAGTATGTTGTAAGCGCTTCTTCTAAGATAAGATATATTAAGGTCCCCAATCTTAATGGATGTTTCTACTTGTTTCCAAACATTCGCGAAAAGGTTGGGCTCGTATGGCATTAATGCGTCATTACCCGCTATATAAGCCATATAATTGTAGCTCCCTGAGCCCCAATCAGTCATTACGAATCCATTGAATCCCCATTCGTATCTAAGAATGCCTTGTATCAATTCGGGATCATTGCCTGTATATATTCCGTTTAATTTGTTGTAGGATGTCATAATACACCACGGATCAGCTGTTTTAACGATTATTTCAAATGGTTTTAGGTAGATTTCGCGTAGAGCTCTTTCAGAAGCGTATACATCTAGTTTAAATCTATTGAATTCCTGCTCATAGGCTACAAAGTGTTTAACTACTACTCCTATTCCATTATGGCTTTGAACACCCTTCACAATCTCTGATGCAAGTATACCGGTAAGTAATGGATCCTCTGAGAAGTACTCAGCATTCCTACCACCAAGCGGATTCCTATGAATATTAACAGCGGGTGCAAGCCATAACGTGATGTTAGCCCATCTCATTTCCCGACCTATTTGTATTCCGTATATTCGTGCAAGCTCGGTATTCCATGAAGCTGCTAATATACTAGCACTTGGATAAGCAATCCCTCCTGGATTAGGCGATGGCCCATCCCTTAATCCATTAGGTCCATCAGCATGTCTAAGCTCTGGTATCTTACGGCTTATGTGTGCTCGGAGACCAATAGTTATGTCCACTAGTTCCCTTAGTGATAACTGCCCGATTAGTTCCTCGAGTGTATGCTTTCCTTCTACAATATCCTTCAATGTTATAATTGGTTGCTCCGGAACCTCGGGGAATTTGGGAGGTTTATTGATTTCCGTTATACTTTTGGACTTGTCCATGGTTTTAAACAAGTTAGTATTAACAATATATTTAGGTGCATTCTCGATCTCCTTTTCTCTGCACGGATATGGGAATGTTTCAGCCCCCTTCTTTGATAATCGGTCAATATGTGGGCTGTGTAGCCTATTCTGTGTTTTCACTAATACTACTCTATTAGGTATAGTTAAAATAGCAGCAACACTTGTATTCCTCGAAGATGCGCCAACTCGTATGATGTAATCACCTTTTGCTAACACCCACGAGCTTGTATTTTCATCGTAGGACGCCAGTGAAGATATGTTAATCGTGATATTGATTACTTGTTGTTTACCTGGATCTAAAACATCTGTTTTAGCAAAAGCTATGAGTTCCTGGTATGGATTTTCTAGTTCATCATTAGGCTTAGATACATATACTTGGACCACTTCTTTTCCTGGATAGTGTCCTTTATTTCTAACGAGTACTGATACCTCAAATTGTGTCCCCATCAGACTAGTATTCAGTACTTCTATCTCAAAATCCGTATAGGATAGACCATATCCAAATGGATAAGCTGGACTGATATTGAATGTGTCAAAATATCTATAACCAACATAAATGTCCTCATAATATCTAGCTACAAACTTACTAAAGTATTTAGTGGATGGATAATCCTCTAAGGACTTTGCCCACGTATCAGGGAGTCTGCCACTAGGAGACACTATACCAGCTAATATCGAAGCAATAGCGTTTCCTCCCTGCTCTCCTGGGAATCCAACCCATACAATAGCATCGATCCCTTCATTATCCCAATTTATAGAGATAGGGCCTGGAGTATTTAATATTACTATAACTTTATCGAAGAATTTCGTGACTTGGTCTAGGAGCCTGCTCTCATTATCACGTAGATAAAATGAACCATCACTTATATCCGCACCCTCAGTAGCACTTCTGCCTATAACAACTATTGCGACATTATTCCTCGCCGCAAACTCCTTCATTTCTTCATCACTAAAGACTATTTCCTTTCCACCCGCTTCTTCATAACGAGACACTATCTCTTCGTCCACGTTAAAACCAGCATTCCTAAGACCCTCTAACAGCGTCACCAATCTTTCCTCGGGTACCTTAACATATGAAGAACCACCACAATGATAATTCCAAGCCCAGTGCTGAGCAACACCAAACACAGCAACCCTACTGCTTCTATCCAGAGGCAATACACCATTATTCTTTAAGACAACGATTCCCTCCAGAGCAATAACATAAGATAATTTTGCGCCATCCTTAAGTACATCGGGAAGCGTTTCTGGTATAGACTTTAATACAAAATCGGGGACAGTGTATTTTGATAGAAATTCCTTTACAGCCGTATCGAGCCTAGAACCGTCATTACTTGACTCGTTAGCTGCATACACAATAAACACATCCATTAATATGTTTAAAGAGATAACAAATAATACTAATAATGCTCCGAAACATAATAATTTAAGGCGAATCTCCACACACCCCCCCATTAGCCTACACATGTAGCTAATCAACTAATCTCATAAAATAACATTCCTCCACGCACGATACCTCATTCATTTAAATTATTATTTATACAATTAAAACTACTAAGCAAGACCCAGCCCTTCATATCCGAGGAGGAACTAGCGATCATAAAGAAATAAGGAAGCACAAAGAGATGAAAGCACAAATGTTAGAATTCACACGAAAACTAGTCAATGAAACAATTGATCCTAGACAGAAGATTATTCTCGCAGAAATATATGATGACGAAACAAAACATCGCAAATTGCTCCTAGACATGTAAGTATATGTGGCAGAAGAAGAAGCCTTTACAGATGGAAAACTGTGAGATGCTGTATGGAAGGAGAGCCTATGACACGGTTCACCCGGTGGATAAACTAGACTTAAAAACAATTATCTTTCATCAATCCTTTCTTGTTTTAATGAACACAATATTTTTAGACTATTATTATTTTTGCTCAATTAATGGTTATGGTGTTGAAAAGATCTTTTACCGATCATGTATGCTTTCTTGTTGACTTCATAGTTTTTTCTCTTTTGAAGTAGCTTGTCTATGACTTTATCAATACCCTCTATGTCTAGGATTGAGAATACGGCTCCTACTGCTACTATGTTTAGTGCTTGATAGACTCCTTCTTTCTCAGCAATTGTTGATAATGGTGCCTTGATTGCTCCGGGAATATTTGTTTTTACTAGCTTTTTGTCTAGTATGATTTTCTTGGATTTTTCTACTAGCCGTTTCCACCGCTTCAATCCTTCCTCGTGAAGCACTACTATAATATCGAATTCTTCTATGAATGGATTCTTTATCGGTTCATGATCTGCTACCACGTATCCTAGCACTGATCCTCCTCTTACAGAGGCTCCATAGTTTTGTAGTTGTGCAACATAATAGCCCTTCTCATAAAGGGCTTCAGCTGTTAGTGTTGCTGCAAAGACTATTCCTTGTCCTCCCCTGCCTAGATAAGCTATTTTGAACATATTGTTTCACCTCTTCAGCCTAGCTATTAATTGTTTATAGTTATCTAGGAATCCAGGCTTGTCTTCTTCTCTAAAGACACCGGTTGGGATATGCTTGGTTCTCTCTTCGGCTGGTAGTTTCTCCCATTTCTCATACCCTATACAAGTGTTCATTAGTTCCTTTAGCTTCTGACCCGGTGTCTTGTTTTCTCTCCTTATAACAAATGTTGTACAAGGAGCATATACTTCTATGAAACGGAACCCTCTCTTGATTTCTCCAAGGACTTTCTTGAAGCTGTTCTTTAGGAATAGGTATTGTGAAACACACCATCTAGCAACATAGTTAGCATTAGTATTTGCTATTAATCTTGCAACATCCATTGGTTCCTCGGGGTTACCATAGGGTGTTGTTGGTGTGACCATTCCCTTGGGGGTGGTTGGTGCTGCTTGTCCACGAGTCATACCATATACTAGATTATTTATCATAATAACTACTAAGTCCATGTTCCTCCTAGCCGCGTGGAGTAAGTGGTTGCCACCAATAGATGCTAAGTCACCATCACCACCGATAACGATCACTTCTAATTCGGGATTAGCTAGTTTAACACCAGTAGCAACAGGAATTGCTCTACCGTGTAGTGTGTGGAGAGAATCAGCCTTAATATAGGGGCTTGGTATCCATGATGAACAACCAATACCGCTAACGAACACGTATTTTCTCAGATCATATATTCCGAGCTCCTCAAATGCTTGGAACAAAGCATTCATAACAATACCGTTATAGCATCCTGGACAAAATGCTGTTGGTAATACTTCTCTCCTCATATACTTAAGACTCAGGTGCTCATGTTTAATCACGGGTTCACACCTCTAAAGCCTTCTTGATCTCGGATGGATAAATAGGGACCCCACCACCAACCTTGTTGACGCCAACTACTTTTATACCACTATCGATAACCTGCTGGACATCATAGATCAGTTGACCCAGTGACAACTCTGGTACAACGACAAGCCTCACATTAGATAATAGTTCTCGGAGCAAATCATAGTTCAGCGGCCACAGCGTAATCAATCTAATCAACAATACATTATCTAAACCCATAACAGCTTCCTTCGCAGACCTACACGTAGAGCCGAAACACACTATTGCTTTCTCAGCCCTTCCCGGATCACCTATGACTTCGTACTTGAACACCTTGTCGATATTGCCCCATATCTTCTCCTTAAGCCTTCTGACAAGCTTGTAGTGTGTCTCGAAGCTATGTACATCTCTATAACCATACTCATTATGAGTAGACCCCGTGACGAGGACATAGTATCCCTCACCGAGACGAGGCATTGGCGGTGGAATTCTTGGGTCATCGCTTCCAAATAATGGCTCGTGATCACTTGATCTACGGCGCTCAACAAGCTTTATCTCCCCAGGTTCTTTCCGAAACACTACTTCCCGGCCATGCCCTATGAATTCATCCATTAAGAAAACCACGGGTGTCCTCAGAGACTCTGATATGTTGAAAGCCTCTATGATCAAATCATATGCTTCTTGAGGAGATTCTGGAGCCAAAACCACTAGGTACTGGTCTCCATGTCTACCCCAACGAGTCTGCATAAGATCTCCTTGTGCAGCTTTTGTTGCTTGACCAGTAGCGGGGCCTGCACGCATAACATCAACGATCACGAGAGGAGTTTCAGTCATTACAGCGTAGCCTATGCCTTCTTGCATTAAGCTAAAACCAGGCCCACTAGTTGCAGCCATTGATTTCAAACCAGCCCAAGAAGCCCCGATGATCATGTTTATTGCGGCTAACTCGTCCTCAGCTTGTATGAAAACACCGCCGGCTTCTGGGAGGAGTTTTGCCATCATATGCATTATCTCACTACTAGGAGTGATCGGGTAGCCAGCATAGAATCTACAACCAGCATCAATAGCTCCATAAGCTACTGCCTCATTACCAGAGAGAAACATTCTCTTCACACATACTCACCTCTTCTCAACAACCACTATTGCTTGGTCTGGGCAGAACCACATACACAGCTTACACCCAATACATTCTCCTACAAGCTTCGGATTAGGATAACCAGTCGCTGGATTCACACTATCCATAACAAGAGCCTTCCGAGGACAGATCTCCGAACAAATACCACACCCCTTACAGAGCAAACCATTAACATCAACAACATAGGTTTTACCCATAGAACAGCCCCTCACAAACAATAACTATATCGATTCGAGTAGAAAACCGTATTGGGAGAAAACACATGTGGAGAAAAAAGTATTATTGTTGCGGAGGATATATGTAGCTTCCAGCAAATAATACTGCATCGTTTCCGGGATCTACTAGGAAGAATAAGAATGGCTTATTAATCCATATGTTTTCCAATTCTTGTGGAATAGCTGTTAGTTTTATGATTATAGCGGTTGCTGCAGCAGCTTCTGTACCATAAATAGTTATTTTCATACGTGCTCTATGCAGTACGTCATCAACATACAAGATCTTAGCATTATTAGCTAGCATAGGGCTTAAATCAGCTTGATCAGGGTCAAAGACTTTTACTATCCCCATATCCCTTAATACTTTCTTATAACTAATTACTCCACTATCAATATCGAAGACTGGTAAGTATAATTTAGCCTCAACTGGTTTCTTAGAGAATAATTCATCGAAGATCCTAAGTAGATCCTGGCCCTTTAGACTAGATACAAATCCTTCAAGGTCACCGTTCTTAGGCATAATAACTACAAACTTTATATCAGTCCCCTTATACCCTAGAGCTAATGCAATATAGTCATTGGTTTCGACAAGGTAGACTTCTTGTATTCCTGTAAGATAGTCTACATCAACTTCTCCTCCGGGTGAATAGAACTTGTCTTTGATAACAATTTCGAACGGTGTAGTCCAATTAGCTTTAAAATACAGCGTGTTTACCAATACAATCCTAGTCAGGGGATCTATTGATGATTCATCCACTATACGCTTGATTAAATCATAAGTCTTATTCGAAACCCAGTCATTAATCATTCTCACAGCAAGAGACGGGTTATGTACGAAATCAACGTATTTAGCTTCAGCGTAATAGTATTCTTCAAGCAACTCTACATACGACTTATTAATCGGGAACCCTTCCTGAACCCATATACTATTAGCTACATTACTTCTAGCAGGATCAGAGACAATAAGCATATCATTGAGAACATTTTTGAACCAAGTCCTGGCATCACTCATAGACGATAAGTAAAGAGCTTTCATAAGCTCAGCTCTAGTATCACCACCAGCCCCCTCCGTAAGCATAAGCAACGCTATATAAATACTCAACGGAGAAACAACAGTATTATTCCTACCCAAACCACTCCTCTTCAACAACTCCAGAGAAAACACAGTATAAGAATCAATAGGCTTACCATAAACAATCTCACCAACACCACCCCTATTGAACACATAGTAGAAAACACCAACAACTACAGCAACAATTAAAACAATACCAACAATAATCAAATACAATCGTCTAGAACGAACCATAATTAATCACCAAGCAAAACCTATATAGAACAAACCATATAAACCAATGCTATGAACAAACCAAAACAATAATCGAACAAATAAATCCAAATAACCGAACACATACAGATAAAACCATTGAACAAAGAACAATCTAGTGCATAGGCTCCAAAAATATGACCTCGTGCTTATTTAGAAGTAGTGCGAACATTACGTCCTCGAGACTGTTTGCGTGTACGTGTATTAGCTGGAGTATTGTTATTATTATTTCTTGCCAGTATATGTTGATTATGTTTTTCTCGAACTCAATGAAGAATCATATATTATTAGGCGTTTTTGGAACCTTCCTTAAGTCAAAATACACATCCCATGAATTCCTGGGATCACTCGTTAAAGACATATCTATTCCCTTATCACCGAATCTACTGATCCAAGCCTTCTTGAACTCATTAAACCTATTCTTAACAAAGTTCTCAAAGATCTTATCCATGAAAACCCTGTCCCCCTGACTACGAGTAATTACAATAACGTTACCTACATATGCGGGAGCCAATTCATCCTCGTAGGGTTCAGTGAATGCTATGATATAGGGTGGATGAAAATATACGTATCAAAACCGTAAGCGTTTGCGATCCTAAGGATACATGGATCGATCAACTTTATATATGTACCATTATACTTGAACGTAGTGTAGTTCGGTAAACAATACTCTGCAGGCGCAAGATTAATTATAACAAATCTATACTCGTCTAAATAGAATATTGCATTTATAGAACCCATTCCTGTCGGATCATCTCCTGTAAAATAACCATTATGGTATATGAATAATCGCTTATTGACTCTATCGTATTGTATCCATGTACGGTTATCCTATGGATGTTTTGTACCACGAAAATAAAGCTCAGTGTTCAAAGCAATTTGATAAATAATCTTGTTTAGTATAAAGCGTTTGAACTCATATGTATGGTTTAAGCTATATCTATCATATTGTATTTGTATATCTTTTTTGCTCCAAAATATATCGAATGAATAAACCCATAACTTATCGGATTTACTCCAATACTCATCAAGCAGAGTATCAGCTATTCCTCTGTATCTCTAACATCCCCAACATTAACAATAACCCTACCCTCCACACTAGACCCACAAAAATAAATACAAAGGAATAGTACAGAGGACAAAACAAGAACAACCAAGACAAAAACCAACAACTTATAGTTCCGAGAAGACATGATGATCGCTTCACCCTGTATGGCTTGATCTAGTATATTGACCTAAATAAAAAATATACAATGATACTACTAATATAGAACCTATTCCCATTAGTGATGCTGTTATTATAGTGTATCCCCATGTTTCTAGTATCACTGAGATAATTATATATGATAATGCTATAGGAATGGTGGCTAAACTATCAAATAATCCCCTAAAGCTTCCTAGAACTTCTTCTGGGATCCTTATTTGGAACAATGTATCAGCTCCTATATTCAATACCGCCCCCATAACAGCCATTAACATATACATGCCTGTAACTAATAACAAGGTAAATACCCAATCATAATATACATTAGAAAATGCTATTATGAAATATATTCCTGCAACAGCTACTGCTTCACCAAGTAAGCCGATAATAATACAAGAAATGTATCTCAGCTTCTTTGAATATGTAACAACGAGGCTAGAGCCAATTATTGATCCAAGAGTTGAAATAGCCATGATAAAGCCATAACACTCCGTAGGTTTATCAACAGCATTGTAAAGATAATTTATTAGAATTAAAGAAACAGGTGCCGTGAAGAAATTAAATCCAAGAGCAACAATTAAATAGGAAAACACCGATGGATCTCTCCTTATGATACTGAGGAGTTCTTTAAACTTTATTTGTTTACCCTCATTCATAGACACATCTTTGTCGAAGCGTGATCGTTTCTTTTTTGATGCTTTGCTGAGATCGATTAGTAGAAGAGCTATAATAGTTAAACATGCAACATCTATCCAGAGCGTCTTATAACCATATACTGCTACTAAGTATCCGCATAGAACATACATGATTATAGTACCTATTCCAGAGGATAGCTCTGTAATACTATTGAATTTGTTAAGGAGAGCCACATTCTTTCCCACTAGCTCAGGAATACTGGTAAACACAAAGTATCTGTGTATAGAGTCAGTAGTACTTATAACAACTATTGAGAGATAGACTATTCCGAGAAACCATAAGGTTTCTAAACCAGTAGAAAGCATAAATATGATCAATAAAACAGATAAGATCTGCATAACCATACAAAGAGCAGCAACAAATGACTTATTCTTAGCAATATCAATGACTCTACCAGCAATAAACGGTATAAAAACCCAAGGCAATAGATAAGACACAAAAACACCACCAACAAGAAAAATACTATTCGTAAAATCAAGCACCTGCCAAGGAACAGTAACCTCCTCAACAACATCACCAATACTCCGCAAAACAACAGTAACAACCAATGTTATGAAAAACAATGACGTATAAGATGCTTTACACATTCTTTAACACCGAAACAATAAACCGTAACTACGAGTTAATTTAAACGTCAAAATCATTTTATTATACAATATATGTAATTAATAATAGGGAGGTTATCTAGTTGAACTGGTTTAACCAGTTAAAAAAGAAAAGAACGGTAGCTTTAAAGAACTTTGACGAGGAAACTTATAGACTGGTAAAAACCTTTGCAAGTTTAGAGGGACGGACTGTTTCGTCCGTTTTTGAAGAAGCTGTGAAGGAATGGCTGATTAGGAGAAGGAATTATGAGGAAGTACTTCTTTGGAATAAGTTGGAGAAGGCTTATGAAGAAAACATGAATGCACTTATAAAGAATAAGTTAATTAAAGGAAAAGAGAAAGGATACGTTCTCGTATGTAATGGAGAAATTATTGGAATATATAATAGATATGAAGAGTTAATAGAAGAAGCTAAAAAGAAGTGCAGAGCACCAGGACTAGTTGTTAGAATACCGTATGAAGAAGAATCAATAGACTTGGGTCTACCATGGTGACTTCTAATGACTAAGACTTTTTTCAGGAATAAAGAACGAAATTACGAACCAATAGTGAGAGCAACCATAACTAATCCATTGAACAAAAAATCAGTAGAAATAGAAATGACTATTGACACAGGTTTTCAAGGAGGAATACTTGTTCCTCTAAAAACATATACCGATCTCGAACTCTATCTCCTAGAAGAACCAAAAATAACAGGAATAATAGCAACTGGGTCAAGAATAGAGCTTAGAAGAGCAAAAGCAATACTAAGAATCAATGACTTCACAACATTATGCACTATATATACAGCATTGGGAGTAATGAAATCATTACTCGGCAGAGAAGTATTGAAGACACTTGGAGTCTACTACAAACCTCCCGAAAAAATACTTATAGGAATTTAGCTAGCAAATGATTGTTTAATTTATATATTTGAAACATTTTCAGCTAGTTCGGTTAAAATGTTATGAAAAATATGAAGATAATCATTATGTGTAAAGAACAACATATGCAAATATATAAATTTAACCAACAGGGAAGAGACTGATTGATAAACAATCACGTACTTTGGTTAACTTTTATTATATTGGTTTAACAAATTATATTTTGGTGAACTCTGTGAGTTTGAGAACAATTTTAAAAGTTAGGAAGAAAGGTATATTGATACTTCCAAAGAAACTGCGTGAAGCATGCAATATTAAGGAAGACAGCGAAGTCATTGCCGAGGTTAGAGGAAATATGCTTGTCATAAGACCCCTTAAACCCCCATTAATTGTCGATGTAGATGCTGAAACTGTAGAAAAGATTTTCAGAGAAGAAAAAATCCTTGAGGATGTAAAATATGAAGAGATTATTAATAGGAAACAATAGATTTGTGCTTGATACAAGTGTCCTAGTTGAATATATTATTAAGAAATCACCATATAGAGGCATAGTTGAAAAATTATTCCAAGGATCCACGAGTGGAAAATATGAATTATTCATTAACTACCTAACATTAAGCGAAACCCTATACGTTGTATCAAAAATATATAAAGCCGCTGGTGTCTCTGAACCAAACGAGGAGGCCTTGAACTATATAATGTGGTTAAAAAAGAAAACAAAAATTATAGGAATTGACGAAAACATTGCTTTAAAAGCTGGAGAATTAAAGAAAAAACTACGTTTATTACTACCTGATTGCTATGTAATTGCCACAGCTATGACATTAAACGCTATACCATTATTTAGGAAACTAGAAAAAGAAATGCTGTCTATAGAAAACATGATTAGGGAACTGGGAGTAACCTTCTTGAACGAACTATTCTAATAAATGTTATTAGTTATATATGCTCTCGGTTCCTCAGTAATTTATTCAGTAGATCAAGTATCTTGTTTAATTCTTATGCACCTTTATGGTTACGGATACATATCTTTTCGGTCTATTGCTTAGAACATATTTTTCCTCTACGAGGCCTTGTTCTAGCATTTTATTAAGATAATGTCTTGGATTTCCTCATGTCAGTTTTAGTATTTTAGCAATTGTTGAGAAGTATGCTCCTTTTCTGTATAGGAGGCAGAGTGTTATAGCTTGTCTATATCTTGGTTATTATGCCAGCGGTATTATTTGTACTATCCATTTATAGCCCTTAAAGGGACAAGATATTTTACTAGCAGAGGTTTTCGTAACAGGATTATTGTTAAGCAATATAAGAATAACCACTAATTCGTCAATACCAGTCATTATAGGTCATTCAGCCATGAATACTGGAGGAATATTGGTTTATAATTTTCAAAATAATTAATCAATTGATTAAACTGTTACATTATTAATTATACTCTCAATCTAAAGAAACCACTCCATTTTCCTCTAAGCTTCTTAATATCAAAATGATGTACAAGGAATGAACCTTTTCTAGTGAATAAATTAATTCATTAATCCTTTCACTGACTTTATTTTTCTCATCTATTTGTAAATTTTCTAAAAATTTTAGAGCCTTTCTATGAATTTTTACACTCCATTCCATTCTACGAAATCCTCTTCTGCGTAATCCTGTGGTGAGCCTGCTTTTTCATCTATTTCTTTCTGTTCTTCTTCATCTACGTATGGGATAAGCTCAAGAAGTACTTCAAGAAGTGCCTTTTTTACTTCTTCTCTAATTATTTTCTGAGGGTTTCTTCATTTATCGTTATTGAAAATAATTTCACTTGGATTATAATATGAATAATTGGTCTTAAAGTATTATAATTTGTTAACCATGAACTCTATTCAGTTATTCTTGCTTTATTTTGAATGGTGTTGGTAGTAGTTGTTTTAGGTTTGTGATTACTAGTTTCTTTGATTTTGTTGAGTACATTGCTATTGTTGCTTCTGGGTTGAATTCTGCTATTACTTGTCTGCAGGCTCCACATGGTGGTATTGGTTCTTCATAGTCAGTTACTATGGCTACTATTATGGGTTTTCTATCTCCATGGGTGACCATGTTGAATATTGCTGTTCTCTCTGCACACATTGTTAGTCCGAGGCTTGCGTTCTCAATATTGACTCCCTGGTAGATGTTTCCTTTGTCTGTCAGGATTGCTGAGGCTACGTGGATTCCGCTGTATGGTGCGTAGCTGTTTGGGAGGATTTCTTCTGCTTTCCTTATTAGTTCTTGGATCTTGTCTTGTTGCAATTCATTATTCCTCGTAGGAGTGAGTGTTTTCGAGTGATTATAATATTTGTGTGTTGCAGAATAAAAATAGTATTCTGACGGAGTCATTGAAAAGAATTAGGATTGCTGTGTGGTGGTTAGAGTAGTATGCTCATGTACCTCATTGCTCTTACTATTTTTCCTCGTGCCTTTGTCTCTATTTCTTCGATCACGTCTGTTTTTGCCTTGATTATTTCTAGGTATCCTTTCTCACTTGCTTTTTTTACTAGTTTCTGTGCTTTCTCATCTCTTATTATCAATACTGTGTATCCGGGATAGTTCTCGCTTAGACCAGCTGATATGTCTGAGAATATGCCAGTATAGTCTGGGCATACGAGGCATCCTGTCTGAACGTATGGTAGGATTTCTTGTAGGGGGATCTTCTTTTCTTCTTCACCATATATTACCTTGATATAGTTTTTCTCCAGCCCTACTGAGACTATCTTCTCCGGGTCTAACCCATACTTGAGTTTAAGGAGGTCTACGAATGCTTCTGTAGCAAAGGTGCCTAGGCAGAAGAGGCTTATAACCATATAGATCTTTGAGACAACATCTGTTTCTAGGAGTGGGAAAGACCTCATTTGCCAGAGGAACTGAGCTTGACAAGGTAGTCCTACAATAGCTATTCTTTTCAATGACTCGTCTTGAAGGGCTTCTCTAAACCTAGCAGTATATGGTAGTACGCTCCATCTATTACCAGCTGCTTCGAGTACTTCCTCCCTATTACGAGCTATCACGAGTTCTGCTTGGAGACCCCTTATCTTCTTAGCAACTACGACTCCATCAACTAAGTTGTTTTCAAGCATGTATATTAGTAGCGTGGTAATGGCTCCACCACTAGCTGTTCTCCTACTCCTAATCTCTTCATCCTTACTCCTAGCTAGGACGATCTCGAGATATTCTCCGAGAGGCTTTTCAATAGATACAAGAGACAATATATTACACCTCCTTAACAAGGACTTTCAACTGTACAGGATACTTCTTGAGCAAAACTTGTGAAGCACGTGGACACCTAACATAGCAGGTACCACATCTAATACACTTCTCAACAATGAGGTCTGGTTTCTTCTCAATCATTTGGAGAGCCCCAGTTGGGCATGAGAGGACACAAGCACCACAACCAATACATAGACCAGATAATACTACGTCATCTAATAGGTCGAAACCACTCAGCTTCTTTGATTTAGCGACAGCCGCAAATATTCTCAAGAAGGGCCCAGCTCTACCTGTCAAGTTATTTATGATAGTATTGAGTATTTGTGGTGCTGGCGGGCAACCAGGTATAGCGTAGTCTACTTCCACGACACTACTTATTGGTTGAAAAACTCTGTGCTCGGGTCTAGGCTCTTGCCCGCCCCTACAGAATCTTGTTACACCACCAACAGCCGCACATGAACCAAAAGCCACTAGGATCTCCGTATTCTCCCTTATGCGTTTCAATATATTAACCATGTGCTCATCATTTATACAAATAGACCCAGTAACGAGTACTATATCATACTTGTCCTCTGGGTCAAAGTTTCCTAGTTGCTTAGCATATAGCTCTACCCTGTCCTTAATGCTCGGCAGAGACCTTAGAACAGTCATTGGGCACCCCTCACACCCTCCTACATCAAATAATAGGATCTTGGGCTTCATTTTCTCACCCTAAGGTAATGAGTTGAACAGGGAACACATGGATCAAATAAGCGTACAGCAAGGTCTCCGAGGCTTGGTTCAAGATTTATGAGTGATTTTTCGAGAACAGGGATGTTAAACATTGTAGGCACTATGATCTTGTACTTTAATACCCTACCATCATCATTTAGCTCTACAAAGTGTACAAGAGTCCCTCTAGGAGCTTCATATACTCCAATTCCTTCACCATGCTCATATACTAGTGTTCCTGTCCTATGCGGAGCATTAGGTCTTATTCTATCGAGTAGTTCAAGTATTCTATGGAGAACTAGCTCTATCTCTACAAACCGTGCTTCCTGTAGATCCCATAATGATTTACCACTGTATTCTCTAAATAATTGGAGACGTGCTCTAGGGGATGCTTCGACAATTCTATCATCATATAATGCTATCATTGAGGTTGACTTACTCCCTATCTCCTTGTTTTCACGGTACTCATCGTATCTCTTAACAGTGATTTTACTAGGATCAAATGCGTATCTATCTCCATAGAAGAGATGAGTTGCTAAGATGTCTGCGTCTGATGATAGGTATTGTTTTTTGAGCTTCACAGCAGAGGAGCATTTATCGATGAATTCTCTTAAGCCTTCACGGTAATCAATATATTGTTTTATTATATCGGCTACTTTTTTCTTAGAGTCATTAATTACTGTTTCCGTAGGCATCTTTAAGACCCCGCCGATCGCGATATATGGTGGATGAGTAGGAGCACCACCGATTCTCATCATTACATCATTGACCTTGTTTATCAGGTTTATTAGCTCCAATAACTTCTTGCCCAAGATCTCGTTGGGCAATATATCTGGTAGGAGGAGAGTGAGGTGATACAAGTGGCTTTGCACTCTATTCAGTAGCCCTATTACTTCTCTTAACCTCCTACCATTTGCTGGAGGCATAATTCCAAGAGCGTCCTCGAAGGCCTCTACAGCAGCTATACCATGTGCTGCATGACAAATACCACATATCCGCATAACTGCTTCAATAACAAATAATGGGTTCTTACCCAATACTATTTTCTCAAACCCTCTTACCGGGGCAGTGGTTATAAAATAAGCATCTATGATCCTATCGTCGTCATGAATTATGTATAATTGTGCATCACCGCCTATTCTGTCGAGTTCTCTCAACGTTTTCTGAGTCATAGCGACACCAAGCATAACCCCGTTATCTTCAATTGAACAATATTTATGACGAGGAATATATATTAAGGCGTTAGGTTATCCTAAGTGGGACAGAAAAGTACATAATAATAAAATATACAGGTCCCACAAATTTATAAGACAATAATACATATTATAACCATAACATAAGAAACATAGAATAATATAGACAACAAGGCCAAGAAGCGGTGAATACAACAATGCTTGAAGTAGAAGACCTCACAGTAAAAATCGGTGATAAAACAGTCTTAGAAGACATAAACCTAACGGTTAAAGAAGGAGAACTCACAGTAATAATGGGGCCAAACGGTAGTGGAAAAACCAGTCTTGCACTAACAATAATGGGTCACCCAGCATACAAAATAGTCAAGGGAAAAATAATACTCAATGGAGAAGACATAACAAATAAATCCACAGAAGAAAGAGCATTGAAAGGCCTCTTCCTAGTCTTCCAAAACCCAGTAGAAATACCTGGTATAACACTATATTCACTAATAACGGCAGCTTATAACAAGAGACAAGGAAAAACAGAACTCACCAAAACCATGCCAGAACTCCAGGAAAAAATAAAAATAGAAGCCAAGCTCATCGGACTCAAACAAGAACTCCTAGAAAGAGAAATAAACATAGGATTCAGCGGAGGAGAGAAAAAGAGAAGCGAAGTACTCCAAGCAAAAATCCTCAGACCAAAATACATAATAATGGACGAGCCAGACAGCGGACTCGATATTGATGGAGTAAGAATAGTAGCAGACATAATCAAAGAATTCATAGAAACCAAGCGATCAGTCATACTAATAACCCACTACCCAAGAGTACTACAATACATAGACCCACACCAAGTAATCATACTATACAAGGGAAGAATAGTAGCAAAAGGAGGAAAAGAACTCGTAGAAAAAATCGATAAACAAGGATACCAATGGCTAGAAAACAAGTCTAATTAGGAACTCTCTATAACAATTACTATTTGGAACGTAGAATTCTTTCTTAACACAAAAATTTCTACTTCCCAAGAGTACAATAGAACAAGGGTGTAGACAGACTTGCCAATTTCAACACCTTCACATGAAATCCTTAAGTTCTTAGACATACTTCTAGGATCCCTTCACCTATCAAACTGGAAAGTCAAAATTACCTTCAATACCTTAAACGATATTGTCGGTAAATTAAAGAAAAACATGAAAATAAATGAATCATACAATATTAACGAATCTGATATTATTTTAGAAGATATAAAGTCGTTGAAAGAAAATATTACCAGTTCGTCCAAAGAACTAAGCAACAATACATTATTAATAATTCATCGTATTATCTCAAGTATTGATCAGTACCCTCAAATATTCAAAGAACTAGGAAGTATTGGATTCACTAAATCAATTCTACCCATTAATGAAGGGATCGCTATAGCTATAAAGAGAGGATACAATGTGGAGTTCTTTAGGAAGACTGTTAAGGTTTACCGTGAATCATTCATACATGGGCCCAATCCAGTAGACTATAATACTGCTCTAGCCCTCTACATTCTGGCCAAATTCATTCTTGAACGTAGGAAAGGAGTAATAGTTGAAATTGGTACAGGTAGAGGATTCTCAACGCTTTGGCTAGCCCATGCAGCTAAAGAAACAAGTTCACGTGTTATATCAATAGACAATAAATGCGATAGAGTAGACTACACTAAAAACGTATTGAAGAGTCTCAACCTAGAAGACTATGTAGAAATATTGTGTACTGATGCCAAGAACTATGACCATGGAAGTAAGGATATAGTGTACGTGTTCATAGATGGTAAGAAAAACGAATACCACTTATACCTAGAAGCCCTAGAACCCTACCTACTCCCAGGAGCACTCATACTAGCACACAACACACTATCAGACGCCCACCTAATCAAACCATACATAGAAAAAGTCTACAAAAAACCCTACAAATCTATAACCATAGCAACAGACCCAAAAGGATTAACAATCTCAGTCTATATGCATCAATAAGCGCATTGTAATATTTCAATATAAGTAGTACAATCTTTTACCTAATTTAAGGATATAGCGATAGCTTAATCATTAAGTTAGGGGTTGATACGCTTGCATCTAGACTTAAATATAAAACCCATTATGAGTTCGAGATTACAGTTCTATCATGACAATATTATTGAGTTATGTAATGAATTGATATCTATTCCTACGGTAAATCCTCCTGGTGTAAACTATGAAAGGATCACGTTTGTACTTGTTGAGATTCTTCGCGATTTAGACTTTGATGTGTTTGAATACCGTGTTCCTAGGTATGAATTCTCTAGGCATGGTCTTAGCAAGGAATCCGAGGATAGGATAAACATTGTTGCTGTTAAGCGGTTTGGTAATGATGGTAAGAGAGTTCATATTCATACACATTACGATGTTGTTCCCCCGGGTTCTGGTTGGTGTAGAGATCCATTCAAGCCCGTTATAGAGAATGGAAAGCTCTACGGTCGTGGAGCATCGGATATGAAGTGCGCTATAGCTGCATCTATCTATACTGTTAGAATAGTTGAGGAACTTGCCGAGAAACTTAAGCTAGATCTCCATGGTGAGGTATTGATCTCTATTACACCTGATGAGGAGACTGGCGGTCTTACTGGTGCTGGCTACCTAGCTGAGAAAGGAATTATTCAAGGAATTGACTATACGATCATGCCAGAGCCAACGTCCTTAACCTATGTATGGCATGCTCACAAAGGTTGTCTATGGTATAAGATAAAGATCAGAGGTAGACAAGCACATGCAACACTACCACACCTAGGAGTTAACGCTTTCGAGAAGATGGTTCAGCTGGCAACGAGATTCATAGAATATAGGAAGATCGTTGAGCAGAGAACCAGTAGGTTTGAGGCGTATCCAGTTGAAGGTAATAGAGCCTCTATTGCTATAGGTGGTATGTGTAGCTGTTGCGATGCTGTGAACATCGTTCCTGGAGAAGCATGGTTCACTATTGATCGAAGGGTTCTGCCTGAGGAAAACATCGATGAAGTTGAGAATGAGATTAGAGCTATAGTTGATGAGTTCAGGAAGCAGAACCCTAGCATCGATGTTGAGCTAGAGAACCTGCTTAGGATAGAACCTAGTTATATTGATCCAAACCACGAACTCGTAAAGCTGATACAGAAAAGCGTTAGAGAAGCCCTAGGCTTAGATGTCAAATCCGTTCTATGTCCTGGTTTCCTAAACATTAGGTACTTCATAAAGGCAGGTATGCCAGCAATTGCATGGGGTCCTGGAGATCTAGAGCAAGCACATGCACCAAACGAGTACATAGAGCTAGAGAAACTATTCAAGTGGATGAAGGCATTAATCGCATTCCTCATATATGCTCTTAAAGGTAATTAGTTATGGTTAGAGTGTGTGTACTCATTGATAATGGTGTTGAGGAGCTCGATTTCGTAGGAGTATATGAGGTTCTTGCTGATGTCCGTAAGGTTTCAGATCATCGTATCGATGTTGAAGTTGTTACATTTCATAGAAGGGATGTGGTTAAGTGTAGGAATGGACTTGTAGTCGTTCCTCATAGGGTTACCAAGGATTTTGGTGAACGCGATATTCTTGTTGTTCCCGGGGGTAGGGATTTCGTTGAGAACGCTATGAATGATCAGCAACTTCTTGAAGCGGTTAGAAGATTCTACGAACAAGGAAAGATAGTCGCATCGGTATGTACGGGTTCTTTGATTCTAGCCAAGGCAGGGATCTTGAGGGGTAAGAAAGCTACAACGCATCATCTAAGATGGATATGCTTCGAGAACTTAGAGCAATACCAGTTAATAAAAGAGTTGTTGTCGAGGACAGGATCATTACAGCTGCCGGGATCTCAGCATCTATAGATCTAGGGCTAAAACTCATTGAGATTTTAATAGATAAAAAGCTTAGCCTTCAAGTGGCTAAATACATTGAATATATAAAATAATGTCAATATGTTTACTCGAACGATTGATCATAAGGAATAGCTATGGATTCCTTGATTATAAAAACTTAGAAATAAAATATTCACTCTAATATTCCAATAGTGCCCAGCTATCAAAGATAAACCAATGGGCAGGATAGGAAATACAAATATAGGGAAAATATATAGAAATCATATTTCATTCAGATATCCATTATCTGGTTGTACTTCTATTTATTGTGCTATTAGTATCATTACTATTTCTTTTTTAGGACTATTATGATTGCCATTATTACTACTATGGCTATCGCTATCATTGCTAGTAGTGGTAACTCAGTTTGTCCTTGACTTGGTTTGTTTGGTGTTTTTGTAGTGCTAGATGTAGTGGAACTAGTAGTGGTTGTTTTAGTTGTCATTGTTGTTGATGTATGAGTGGTAGTGGTTGTAGTTGTTGTAATGCTTGAAGTGGTCGTTGTCGTAGTTGTAGTTGTTATTGTTGGTGTGGTTGTTTTTCCTAGTGTTATTTTTTGTATGGGTTGTGTATTTGACACGATTAGAACTATTCCTTTCTTTTCTTCGTACACTACGAATGTTGTTAAGGATAATGGGTATAGTTTTAGTATGTGTTCACTCTCCGTATATACATTAGTGTCTATTGTTTTGACTTGTTTCCTACCAAAATCTATTAATACGATACCTATGCTGTATTTATATTCGCCTTTAGCTAGTAGTTTTAACAACGATTAAACTCTCAAGTAAAGAACTATTCTCAACCATTGATCAGCAGAGCGACTAGAAAGCACGCAATATCATTAGTTGATTACAATAACTAATTAATGCTTTAACACTCTATATGGAGGAAAAATATATTAGTAAAAACTCACTTGCATGATCTACCAAATTTATACTTTATGATCTTTTAGCTGCTCCTTGATCTCCTTTACTATCTCTAGCGCTTTCTCTCTGGGTATTCCTGTTACAATAGTCCTAGCAATCATATCGGCGAATTGTTCCTTATTAATTGGTGTTGGCGGTGATGGAAGCGAGACTGGTATATATTTTTGGATAATCGATAAGGGGTCTATGGTTGAATTAATTATAATTACCTTAACGATCTCGGCGAGTACTGAAGGAGCCTCCATTTCAGTAAGTTTCTTCTTAAAGAATGACATGTTTTTATCACCATTATAACATATATTGTGCCTAAAACAAAAATATTACGGATCGATAAGTATTTGGGTCATTATTTATCTATGTATTTCTATTGATTACTAATTCCATAATTTTCCGAAAAATGGGTTTTCATGTCGAATCCTTCTCTACACGTTGTTCAAAGCGGTTTCTTGACATAAAGGCGACCTATTTATATTGTAAAGCCGTTGCTTTAACTAATCCCCTTAATGTCCTAATATTGACCTTAGAATATACCTTTTCGATTACTTCTGGGTCGTTTTTAATGCCTTTCATCCATTCCACCATAGCATCTATTGCTTTTTTAGCTAATGCTGTCATTATCCTACGTGTTAACGGATTCTTTATACCTGATAAGACCTTTGGATATATCTCGTAGGAGAACTTGATACTTAGACTCCAACCAGCCACCATAGCGTCAATGGCTTCCTGAGGTAATTTCTTAAGAGTTAAGAGCTCCTTATAACCACTTTTCTCAATTAAAGTCCCTCCAATAGGTACCAGGATTAATGGAAACGTCCATCCCTTAAACCCCTCTTCCCTTAACCTATCGATAAGCTCTATTGTTAGTATATAGTCATCAGGTGTTGAGTCTGGAAAACCTATAATGTATGTATAGCATGGATACCAGTAATTATTGTTTAATAGTTTGCTACCATTTATGACTACATCCCACCATTCACTGGGTTTCCATGGGTACGGCTTCCCACCGAAATATTTGGCAACAATTCTCGGGCTACCGCTTTCAAGACCAACTTGGGGAAATAATGGTCTATTATTGCTGAGCTCGTTAACCTCACTTATATATTCAACGGCTTCTTTAGCTACAAGTGCTGAGGATAAAGTTACATGACTGAATCCTATTGGATCAGTTACATGGTACTTGCGTGCTAATCTGATCACATTATCAAACAACTTCTTGATGGCGTCAACGTTTAGGTTTAAACCATTAGCACCATAGAGCATTATATCTTCAGTAGTTAATCCTATAGCCCTAATGCCCGATCTTAAATTAAATTCGATCTCCTTTAATATTGTCTCCAAAGGTATTGATCGGAAATTAAACATTGTTGGACTACAGAATCTGCATCTTCTAGGACAACCTCTAGTAACTTGAACTATCCCATTCCTCGAAGGCGTTACTATAGGTGGTATGAGACTAAGTGGTGGGGATTCTCCCCAAACATGCCTAGGCACCTCTCTACCTTCTAAAATATCCTTAACTATCTTAGGAAACGTTAGCTCTGCTTCTCCCTCAAATATTACATCGATCCCATACTTGTCTTCAAGCCCTCTAAGTTGCCAGACACCTGGCCCGCCAACGACTAGTTTGAACCCATACTTTTTCTTAAGATTCTTAATAGTCCTCATCAACCTTTCAAATTCATAACGAGTACACGTTACACCGCCGCCAGTGAGTACTCTCAAGGTTCATGAAACAGGCGCTAATCCCATAGGATCTAATACATGAATACCTACCACTGCCACATCCTTGTCAACTACATTGCTCAGATAGTTAGGGGGCACTATGAGGACATCATCACGCTTAAAACCACTAGCCAATAGTGCTGCTTCAACCTTACATAGAGGATAGGGAGCAAACGGGGCCCTGTCATCAACCAATTGGACCGAAGGTGATAGAACCTTGTACTGGACGAATGCTGGCACTAGTTTATAGGGTAAACAAAGACTGAATCCCAACGCATCCGAGCCGCTGAAATCCGTAAATGTAGCTTGATCACTAGTTAGAATAATCTTGGGCATTCTATCCCACCTCCTAATCATCAAATATTTAAGTGCACTAAGGAAAGTCCTCATATATTATATAAGATTATCTAGCCTTATCGTTTTTCGAATAAAACAAAATAAACCACAATATAATGTAAATGCATTTAAATAAACAATTAAAAACTAATGAACATATATCAAGTCTCCTCAATATTTTCTTAGACATATGTTGCATTAAGTCTCAGTACTTCTACCATATAATTTCGATTCCAAGCTTTTTCGCAACATAGGATAGATCAGCATCGCCTGTTAATATTGGTACATTATATTTTTCTGCAAGTACTATTGTGGTAGCATCTGATACAGATAATTTTCTATGTCTAAGCATGGGATCATTGGATTCCTTCAATAATTGATCTCCTACGATTTTTATCTTTGAAGCCTTTAATGCAGTCTGTGGATCTAGGGGAGTAAGATCAAAATATGTTTCTATGAAATCCAATAACTCTTTCTCATTATAAAAAGGTAGTCTTCCCTTTCTCCAATGATAAGAGAGTTCATAAATAATTAAGTAATGTAATATACCTTTTACTTCTCCGCTCCTTATTTTATCAAGAATGTTAGTAGCGGCTAAAGAGGCTTGTCCCGTTAAATCTGCCATAATTGCATATGTATCAACTATTACTGCTCCATTCTTTCTAGCCATTCTACTTCATCCTCATCGATTTCTCTTTCAGCTTTATCAATATCCACTTTTAACCTCTTGCCGCGTTCTCTAAGCTCACTCCAAAGATCACGGGTTTTAATAACTATTCTATCTTTTTCAACACTTAACTCCAGCACCATACCTTCTTTTATACCGAGTTTTTCACGAACTTCTTTGGGAATAACTATCACTCCACGCTTTCCAACACGAACTCTAGGCAAATAACTCACCTCTATTTCAGAAAAATAATTTATTCAGACAGATAATTAAATATGTTTGAATTTTTCAAAACGCGTTCTATAATGCATAAGTATGCTGAAGCTTATTCTACAAAAATTATTACTATTTTATTTTCCATGCTTTTTAAGCTAGTAGAAGTTCTTTGGAAATCATAAGCTCATTGTGACTTTCAAAGCTAGTAATAATACAATTGATACATGAAAACATTTAGTGCAGGAACTCATATTATAGTAGTACGATGAATTATATTGTGTGACCAAATATGGATAACCATAAAGACTTAGAATTCCCCGAATTTTTCAAATGGGGTGTTTCACAATCAGGTTTTCAATTTGAAATGGGTGATATGTATAGAAGATTCATAGATACGAATACAGATTGGTGGCATTGGGTAAGAGATCCTTTTAATGTTTCAACAAAACTTGTAAGCGGAGATCTCCCGGAAGACGGTATAGATTATATAGAGTTATTCAGGAAAGACCACGAGATAGCATATAGTTTAGGTCTTAATATTTATAGAATAGGTATTGAGTGGAGTAGAATATTTCCTCATCCCACATGGTACGTAGACGTAGATGTCGAGCATGATGGAAACGGATTACCTATATAGCAATGAACGAATCCATAATAGCTCAAAGAGGATTTGGAAAATAACAAGCAAAGCATATGGGTCCGGAGTAGAATATTAAAGCGAAGCATTCATTATGGGTTTAAACACTAAAGCATATCTATAGCCAAGGCCTTGGGTCTGAATGATACTTTTAATTACTTCTGAATACTCAATAAGGGAAAAGGAGACTATAAAGTAGTTGCTGGAGCTCATTTTGACCGAGTAATGCATCGAAGAACTTAGAACTAGTCATTATGGGTGAGGAATTCGAAGTAAATGAAATGTATCCAGCATACATAGAGATAGCCAAGCCACAGAGAGAACAAGCGGCAGTTAGATCATTCAATTGGGCTCTGGAAGCAGAGAAAATACATGCAAAACTACTCAATGAAGCAAAGAAGTACGTGGATCAAGGCAAGGATTGGTCCCTTGAAGGAAAAATATGAATCTTTCCAGTATGTAGATACACATGTAAAGAAGCTCGAAAAATACCTAATATGTAGAGCACATGGAAAATGTTCAAAGATTTTTAACGGAACTATTTTCTTTCAGGCATTCCTTTATTCTGATTATTTTACCTCTGGTATTATCTGTTAAGATATAACAATGATTTACTAATGGAATATCATGCTTTCAATTAAATAAAATCTTGTCGAAAATATTAAATAGGTGGATACGGAGTTGATAGTATTGTTTTAATGAAATTTATAAAAAGATCTCAGATCTATAGTCCTTTACGTATTAAATCTACTTTCTTACTAGGATGTCTATGTTAGTTAAATGAGTTAGTTCTTCGGGTATTTCTTTGTTCTTTGCTATTTCTTTGTATATGAACGCGCTTGGGCGGAGATATCTCTTTTTAGTATTGTAATCAATGTATACAAGTCCGAACCTCTTGCTGAAGCCTTGTGCCCATTCATAGTTATCGATTAGTGACCAATGAAGATATCCCTTTATATTTAATCCTTCTCTTATGGCTTTATATACTTCATATAGGTGACTAACAAGGTAATATGATCTGTATCTATCGATTTCATCAGCTATTCCATTCTCAGTAATAATTAAGGGGACATTATATCTAGATGCTATTTCTCTTATGAGCTTTCCGAGGCCTTCTGGATAAATTTCCCATCCAAAATCACTTGCAGGTCTACCGCTTCTACAGTATCCACCGGGTTGACAATTGAATCCGTATCCGTCAAGTATTGTTAATCTACCATCTTTTTCCCCGAAGACATGCCTAGAATAATAGTTGATGCCGATCCAGTCAAGGCGTCCTTTTAAGTCTTTTCTTTCTTCTGTACCAGGTGAGCGTCCAGTATAGACAGAGTCAACAAATGCATAGAGTACTTGGTTCTTTATGTTATTGACTTGTTCTTCAAGTTTCTCATCAAGGGCTTCAATCCATGCAAATGCATAGATTAACCCAACGGGTTTTTTCGAATACGCTTTTATCGCATCATATGCACGAGCATGTGCTTGAATCAAGTTTTTAGCTACTTTTTGGGAACCTTCAAAACTGAGATAACCAGGTGGGAAACCAGATTTAACGTTGATATAGCCTTGTTGATACACAACGTTGGGTTCGTTCATTGTGCTCCACATATCTACTAAGTCGTCGAAATGATAACTGATGAAAGCTGCAAACTTTGCAAACTCTATAACAGTCCTATCATCAAGCCATCCACTTGGAGCTCTATCGGGTCCGTATTTTCTTACTTTGATTGGATCATGGATCCATAGGGGCAATGGCCAATGATATAGATTTAGGATAAAGGCTTTACCTCTCTCTTTCCAATCAGCGAAGATTTCCCTATAGTGTTTAACTGCTTCCATATCTGCAATTTTTTCCAATTTCTCAATAGCTGACTCCGTTACGTCTACATGAATAATATTGCCGTCCTCATCTCTCTCAACATCAGCACCTACATCAAAAGTGGGTTTAGGAAAGATCCTTGCCCATTCTATACATCCACGAATTGTATTCATTCCAAGAGATTCAGCAATATCATGATCTTGCTTATATAAATGCCAATAAGCTGGACCATTTTCCGGTAAATCACCGCTAACAAGGCCAGAGACTATATTCTCTTCATCATGAACCCAGACCCACCAATCACTATAAGGTACCTCACTACCCTTTAATCCCATTTCGAACTGGAACCCAGACCAAGAATAGCCAAAAAGGAAGTCTTTAGGAAACTTGTAGGACACATCATCACCTCTAACTAATGTATGTTATAGAGACTATAAGTTTCCGAATTATCTCCTCGCTCTAAATAATTAAGGCACTCATAAAATAGTTTTTCTCCAAGTTTTTATCTGATCTAGGTTAGGGCGTTTTGCTTTTTCTTAAAACATTTATGGCCTTGTCTATAGATTATTTGTTGCCTAGGTGTTCTGTATGTTTAAAAACCGTGGATTTATTAAGTGCTTTTGATTCTGAAAGTTGTTTTATGAAGAGATAATCCATGCCATAATGCTGGCTGGTGTAATATGGAAATCCGAAAGATCCACTAGATCAATGTAGGATCGTTCTGTGACAGTAATTAATATGATACTTAATAAATCTATGTAGCTAAATTAAATGAAGTTAATTTCTTTAATAATTCTTTCGTGCCCTCTTAGGCTCTCTCCCGGCATGATGGTGTTTAATATTTTGATAATTAGTTAAGATCCCGTTATTTTTAGATACAGTGTAATACTAGGATATTGTACCCCTTTCATAAGCTTATAGGTATTAACATATTGTTTAATCTAAGGTTAAATAATTTATGATTCTCTATCGCAATATTTGAAAACAGTAGTGAGAAAATAAGGGATTCCGAGTTAGCTTTTATGTAGTAAGCATTCTCATTATCCTTATCTTTGCTAATTCACCTTTTCTAATTATTCCCTGTGCAGCTAACGCTATTATGATGACTACTCCATGCACGAGTCTTATCCAGAAGCCTGAGACTCCTGAGGATAATACTCCCATTTCTATGAATTCTAGTATCATACCACCCAGAAATGTTCCATATATTGTGCCTACTCCTCCAGTTACTGGTGTTCCACCTATTACTACTGATGCAATAGATTTCAACATATAAATGTCGCCTAGTGCTGGCCAAAAAGTAGCCATTTCTAGTGAGTCAAGAATTCCTGCAAAGGCCGCGATCATTCCATGAATTGCATATACTGTTATGAGTACTCTGTCTACGTTTATCCCGACCATTCTAGCAGCTGTACGGTTATCGCCGATATAGTATATGTATGCACCAAATTTATGTCTATTAAGTAATATCCAGAATATTATTGCTAATCCTATTGTCCAGAAAAACTGTACAGGTAGTCCACATAGTCGTCCCACAAAGATACTATATATAGGAGAATCCTTGAATTGACCAAGAGGGATGCTGAAACCTTGAGTAACCACTAATACTACTCCTCTCCATAGGAACAGAGTACCTATAGTAGCAATTAGCGATGGTATGCCTAGTTTCGTTATTAGGATACCATTAAGTAGGCCTGCTCCAAGACCAGCCAAGAGACCCAATAATATTCCCAGAGGAGTTGGTTCGCCAAAGAATTGCCATGTCATAGCCATAACTAGAGGACCTAGGGCCATTACTGAAGCAAACGATAGATCAATCTCTCCGGTGATTATTACAAGCGTCAAGCTAATAGCTGGTATTATCGTAAAAGGTGCCACTCCCATAATGGATGTATATGTGAACGAATTTGAGAATGCAGAGGGATTTAACATATAGAATGCAAGCCATATTAAAAGAAATATAATGGTTATAACGAACTGTAGTTTGAATTCATAGATGATTTTTTTAACTCCATGCATCTTATATATCTCAGCCAATATCAACACCCCTCTTTTAAGAAGCTACTTGGAGAGAAGAAGCTTTCTTGTATAGATTTAATTTCTCATATTCTTTGGGTACCCTACCTGTTCTTGCAATAGATATCATTATTTCTGATAAGTCTTCTGGAGTGAGATCTTTCTTATAAAATTCTGCGACAACTTCTCCTCTATTAAGTATTACAAATCTATCAACAACTGGGTACACATGATAAATATTATGGCTAATGAAGATCGCTGATTTTCCTTTCCTCTTTAACTCCCGAACATATTCTAGTACTTTTTGTACTTCGGCTAGGCTTAGAGCTACTGTTGGTTCATCAAGGATAACAAGGTCTGCTTCGAATGTTAGGGCCCTTGAAATCTGGACTCCCTGCTTATATCCTCCAGATAAATACTTGACAGGTGTATCTACAGGCATTTTTGTAAGCTCTAACGTTGTAAGGCTTTTATACGCTAGTTCTTTCATTTCCTTTATTTTTAAGAAGCCGAATCTATTTGTTAGTTCTCTACCCATGAATACATTACGCCATATTGGATGATTTTCGCATAGTGTTCGTTCTTGATGTATTAGAACTATTCCGAGTTCATAAGCCTTTTTAGGTGTGAGTCTCTTGTACTTCTTGCCCTTAATGATTATTTCTCCCTTATCAGGCGCATATATTCCGAATAATATTTTTACAAGCGTTGATTTACCAGCACCATTATCTCCTACGAGGCCAACTATTTCATTTTCACGTACATGAAAGTCCACACCTTTCAAAGCTACTACAGCCCCGAATCTTTTGACAATGTTATGCATTTCTACAATGTTTTCCTCAGACAAGCTATTCACCTTTCTCTGTATTCAATAATTCAATATTTATTTTATTATATTGTTTGTCTGAAAGTGCTTTGTGAGGAAAAGTGGAGGAAAAAATAATTTCATTTATTCAATTTAGCGATATCCTTGTTCAACGAGTTTTTCTACTTGTCCTACAGTAGTATTGTCTACAATTGCTCCGCCGGTGTCTATGTATAGTCCTTGGAAGAGATATTTCTTGCTTAGTACAAGATTTAGTACTGTTAAGAATCCTTGTAGATATGGCTGCTGATCAATGACCATTTGTACATATCCATCTTTAATGCCTTTTACTGATCCCGGTGTGAGATCAAATCCCACTACGATGATTTCTCCGGGTTTCTTGCCTGCAGCTTGCATGTATTGTTCTGCGGCTGCAGTAGTACCTCCACCATCGAAAACTAATAGTTTGACATCTGGATGTGCGGATAGGTATCCTGTGACATAAGTTACTCCCTCAGAGGGGCTTCCATATACTGATGGCGGATGAGATACCCTGTCAACTATTAATCCAGCTTCCTTTAATGCATCCTCACATCCTCTTGCACGTAGAGCTCTTGCTGGCTGCTCCCAGCTTCCAGAGAAGATTGCTGCCCTTGTACCCGGCTTTAATATATTACTGTATTTTTCTACAGCGACTTTACATAAGGTATAACCCGCCTGATATAGGTCTTGTCCAACATATCCAGTATACCAATACTTTTCTCTTAACTCTGGTATATCAACATTAGCTAGTGTTACAAGTATTCCATTCTTAGCTGCTTCCTCAAATAATGGTGCCAATGCATCATAGCCTGGATGACCCATAACAACTATTCCATCAGGGTGAGCAGAAATAGCCTTCTTGAATTCTTGAACCATTTTATCAGGATCCCAATTTGTATGTACATAGATGAGCTTAACACCTAGGAGTTTTGCTGCATCTGTTGCTCCTTTATAGAGTCTTGCATCGAATGGGTCTCCCGCTGCTCCACCTATCCAGTAAATAGTCATACCTGAACCAGGCAATACTGGGGTTTGAGTGACAGTTCGTGTAGTTGTTTCTGTAACTGTTACTGTCTGTGCTCCTGCAGGAGTTTGTGAAGGAACTTCTGGAGACGGCTTAAGATAGTATCCTGCAAGACCAGCGATAATAGCTACGATGATTAATGATATTAAGAATATGGAGATGGAAATGCCCTTCGCTTGGGCAGACATATTTTCCACCACTTATATATCATTTCACAATCGTATAAAATGTTTTCTCCATAGAGTGAAGTTTTATCTTGATAATTGATATAATTGTTTAAAAATTAGAGCTTGATAAATTCCAGACCCAATAGATCAGCTATGATTCTCAGAGTTTCTACATGATTTCCTCTAACAAGAACCATGTGATGACCGAATGCTTCACGACTAACTCTTTTTGCATCTTCAACCCTTATACCTACTGTAATTCTACAGTGTACAGCGTCATATGTCCAAACAACTTCGCCACTTGTAGCCCATATTTTATCCATGTTCCAATGCATTCCCGCCAGCGTGACTTTTAATCCAATAGGCAGTTCTGTATATGATGTTGTACCTCGGCCCATATTATGGTAATCTTTAACGAAATACTTGCAGTTAGGACAACCGTAGCTTGGCGGAACTACGTCATGGTTTATAGTGACTATATTATGTTCGATATCCCAGTGTGTAACATTTTCATTTAAGTTCCCCATGAAGGCAGAATCCCTTGCAGCCGCCATTAACAGAGACATTGTTAGAAGAGCGGGTAGATCTGCCTCACAACCCATTGGGATACCTTCGTCTAATAGCAAAGAGAATGCATGACACGGCACGTATTTTATGTCTGGTAAGCCAGGGCATTCAAGAGTAAGAGAGTTTGCATTATATTTATTGAGTAATTTCTTTATCCCTATATAGATCTTTGCGTACTCAATTATATCTGTTCTAAGTTTCTCATCGATCATATACTTTTTGATCCATTCATTCGCGACCTTTTTTGCTTCCTTTACAAGTACTGATTCAATAGATTCAATGTATTCATTAAAACTTGTCTTATAGAACTTTACTCCAAACTTTCTCTCAATATCGTCTAAGGAAAGCCCTTTTGGCACAGTCACACTTCTTGGAGGATATTCACCAACATAGATTACTCTTAGGTGTCTTAAGAAACTTATCGCTCTTAATGCATCAATTATATGATAAACGTCTTCGTGCCCCATTGGTATGATGTATTTTATGTTCTTGAAACGATTAAGTCGAAATCTCGATAACCTACCATGTATACTATAGCCCCAACTATCCCATTCCGCTATGAGCGGCCTACCTCTATGTGCGATAGCTTCGAGTATTTCCTCATCTACCAACCAATCCTCCATGTCTCCAATTATATACGCATCAGCTTCTCCCGATAATCTTTTAGCATCGTCTACACAGTTAACCTCAACAGGCTCTAGTACATCAACTAAATTACTTTTAGCCAGAGAATCAAGCCCAACATTTACAGGGGAAAACTCCTTTGCCCGGAGCTGGTCTCTCGGCTTCTTTGGGCCATAGACCCATGTATACTTGGCTACTGGTAATTCATCTGTACTCCAAAACTCTAACGCGCTCTTCATCTTAATTCTCTGAAGAACAGGTTTAATTACCTTAGAATTATATTTTTCATAGTAATTCATAATGGGTTCCCTCCATCTTATTGTTCTTTGTCTTCTTCAAGAACTCTTAAGCCTAATAATCTTGCCGCGTTTATGAAGGCTTCTCTATGATCTCCTAGAAATACTACTCTATGCCAACCGCTTCTACGTCTCCAATTTAGAACAATGTTACGTACATTTGTTTTAGCGACCAATTTATTACTACATGCATGGTCGCTTTCCTCAATCTTAACGAGATCAGATGTATGAATTGTTAATATTTTCTCGTCTAAGCTTAGACCGACAGCCGTGATTTTTGTACCAGGCTTAAATAATACTCTTTGGGAAGCTCTCTTCTCTCCTAGATGAGCAGGAGTAATTATATAAGGATATTCGGGTTTATCAGCTCCTGATGGATTTGTTGGAGCATAGCAATGATAATATATTATCTCATTGTTTTCTTCATCAACAGCAGGATCCGTTATGAAACCGTTTATCCCCAATAAATATTTACCTATCATTAAAACGATCGCCGACCCTACATCAGCTTCACATACGGGTATTATGTTATCATACCATAACTGCATATAGGCTAGACATGGCCAAGCATCCAGTTCTCCTGTGTTTCTTAAAACTATACAATCAATAGCCACTAATTTAGCTCCCGTTTCTTCTACTGCTTTCTTGATTGCTAAGTATAGCTTCGCACTCTTTAATATTTCATTATAGTCGGTCTCGCGGTTTTCTATACTGTTCTTAATCCATTTTCTAGCGATTTCTTCAGCTAATGCATCATCAACCTTATCATAGTAATTATTTCTGAACTCAACAGAGTCCAAAACTGCATATCCAGCACCGGTTATAGATGAAAAAGTCTTCAATGATCCATAAACATCTATGCTTAAAGGATACTCAAGATTTAAGTAATACTTTGTGGCCCTTGGAACAATGAATAATGCTTTTGTTTTTCTTAACTTGTCTAGTAAGACTAAGTAGTTTACCATTTTCTTGAGTAGAGCAGGATCATATGGCTTCCTAGTGGATATTCCTAATACAGGAAGACCTTTCTTGACCGCTTCACCATATTCGAGAACATAATCACCAGAACCACCATATGTTTCATTAATAATGACTATGGGCTTACCAGTATTTAATAATGGTTTTAATAATCCTGAAATACAGTTGAGTACAAACACTAGATATCCTAAGGAACTGCTTTCTTTAATTAAGGCCTCCTCTAGGTCATCTATATTTCTTATATAATAATATGTGAAGTCTATATGGCTACAACATGTTTCTAATCCCTGTTTTATCTTCTCAGTAATTTTATCAAGCCAGTTCCGAGCAGCTTTTGGTCCTCCAATAGCTCCTTCTGGATTCGCTAAGAAGAAGACCGGAATATGAGTATCATCAGACACGTTTGGTCACCATTATTAAATTAGACTCTATAATTTTTAAGGATAACGTAAAATACTATTAACATGAAAATTAAAACAGAGGATTAAAGGAGGAGCTTCTATGAGTGATAGAGAAGGAAATTTTCCTGAAGCCCATGAGCTTAGATGGAACCCGCTTATTGGAACATGGATAATAGTTGCTGGGCATAGAAAAAAGAGACCATGGCGACCTGAAGAATCTGGAAAACCTTTTTGTCCTTTCTGCCCAGGTGCACCTGAAACAAAGAAGTTCGGCAGCAACTGGGATGTAATTGTACTACCAAATCGATTTCCTGCCCTTACACTTGATGCACCTGAACCTGTATTGAGTAAAAATTCTCTCTTTAAAACATCTAGGGCTATTGGAATATGCGAGGTTGTTGTGGAGACTCCTAAACATGAGGGAGATTTATGCGATCTCAGCCTTGAACACATGGTTAAAGTCATAAATGCATACACAAGAGAATACGAGAGACTTGGAAAGCTAGACTTTATTTCATATATAGCTGTTTTCAGGAACAAGGGCAAGGAGATCGGAGTATCGCTGACACATCCTCACAGCCAGATATACGCATTACCATTTATACCTCCTAGAATAAAACGCGAATTAGACATGTTTAGAAAACATTATGAGGAGAAAGGTAATTGTCTTCTGGGAGAAATAATCAAGGCTGAAATTAAGGAGAATAAACGTATTATATATGAGAATAATGATGTGCTTGTTATACTTCCATATTATGCTATGTGGCCCTACGAGATACACATCTATTTGAAAAGGCATGCACAAAGCCTCCTAGACCTTGACAAAGACGAAAAGAGATCGCTCGCAGATGCTTTAAGAATAGTTACAGGAACATATAATTCATTATTTGATAGAGACATGCCATACATTATGGCGTTTCACCAAGCTCCTGTAAATGGAGATGATTATAGCTATTATCATTTCCACGTAGAATTCTATCAACCATACAGGGAAAGGGATAAATTGAAATATGCAGCTGGAATAGAATGGGGTTACTGGACCTTCACTTATGATGGAGTCCCAGAATCCAAAGCAGAGGAACTAAGAAGGGCTTGTAGAAAAGCTTATAAGAAATATGGAGGTTTTATTGGGAGGTGTTTCTAGAATGAAGAAAGATAACACAATCAAATATATTGAAGAAGAATTCTACAAATCCTACAACAATTATCCAGAAATAATCGTTTCAGCACCTGGCAGAATAGATTTCCTAAACACCCATCAAGACTATAAAGGATTACCTGTAGTTTCAGTAGGCATAGATCTTAGAACCTATGTAGCTATTAATGCAAATAACAGTGATAAATGCATCGTGGAAAGCATAAATCTGCGGGATGAAGGCAAGGAATACCGTGATGTTTTCAATGCAGTACATCCAGCGCTTAAAACTGGAAAATGGTTCGGAAACTATTTACGAGCATCAGCTCTGTCCCTTAAAAGAATGGGATATAGCATTAAAGGATTCAATGCACTTATATACAGTGACGTACCTGTAGCTGCTGGCCTAGCGAGCAGTGCAGCTCTCGAAGTATCATTTATAGGTGCATTAAATCAGCTCTTTGGATTTGGTTTATCGCGAAAGGAGATCGCAGAAGCAGCTTATATTGCTGAACACGATATCATGGGTATTCCCTGTGGTAGACTTGATCAATACGGTTCATCTTTTGGTGGTATAATCAAGATAAATACCCGCCCACCATACAGTATTGAAGAATTGCCATGGATAAACGGTGTGTTCATAATAATTGATTCAGGTATAAAGCACAGTACAGCAGATATACATCCACAAAGACAAGCTGAGATAAACAATGGACTGAAACTCCTTCTGGAAATGAGAGATCTACCAGATGATGTAAAGAAATACATTAAGCCACATTACTATGACACCCTTTGGGAAGAAATAGACTTTGAAAAAATAAAGAACTATTTGGATAGGTTGTCAAGCCCATATAGAGAAAGAATACTATTTACATATAAAATGCATAAATCAACACTACTTGCATTAAGAATAATCAAAGATGAAGATATAGAGCCTGAAGAAATAATTTCTACACTAGACCTATTCGACACTAATACAATAAAGAAATCTATTGGAGACAAACTCAGGTTAATAGGCTTGATCATGGATTATCAACACATACTACTACGCGACTATTATGAACTAAGCCTTCCAGCACTAGAAAGGATACGGAACCATATGAAAGAAGCAGGTGCTTTAGGTGCAAAATTATCAGGGGCTGGTCTAGGAGGAGCAATTATAGGGCTAACAAAAGATCTCAATACTGCTAAAAAAGTATTAGAAGCTGGAATTTCTGGTGGAGGCAAACGTGGATGGATTGTAAATATTGATGAAGGTGTTAGAGTAGAAAAAACTAGATAAATTAAGAAACTATTTCATTATATTGTGTTTTTATATTTGTTTTTTCTATTACTAATGCTATGCCCTTTACTCCTTCAGGTCTATACGCGTTATGCCATTCATCCACTATATAGATCTTTCCCGGCTGCATTTCCACCTCATGAAACGTTTTGAGATCACTACTAATGACTAATACAATTCTACCTTCTATGAGATAGAATAGTTCCGGTGCATCGTGCTTCTCAAGGTACTTGATATCTTCTCTTGAAGTGTTCTCTGGCACATATATGCCTGCCTGCCAGTGATCGTTATCTTTGAAAATCACCTCCCATCTAGACTTAGGAGATATATTTAGTACTTTCATTTTCCATCAACTATGTTCTAGGTTATTTTCGCTTAAAACTGTATGTAATACTACAGAGTAGGGATTTAAATTTATTGAAGAACTGTTTTCATACATTATTTTGAATGAATACTTCTATAAGGTTAGAGAAGTCGTAAAACAAGCTACTTGAGGCCGAGTTCTTTGGCAAGTAATTCTGCTGTTAACCTAACAGCCTCTCTACTAGAGTACTTAGGTTTCCAACCAGCCCTTTTGATCTTCTCTATGCCTAGAAGCATTATCTTCACATCACCAGGCCATCCACGCCCATCCGGTGTCCCCCCGGTAAAAGTGAATCGAGGCTTTAATCCAAGTACACCCGCCACTATCTCCGCTATTTCTTTAACTGTTATCCAATCCTCGTTACCAATATTGTAGACGTCATAGACCTGATTAGCCCTAGCAGTTACATGTAACGTTGCTTCTATAGTATCTTCTATATAGAGGTAACTCTTTCGTTGAGTACCATCGCCAAGGATCTCAAGTTTTGTTGGATCTTTTCTCAGTTTCATAAGGAAATCGTATATTACACCGTGTCTTAATCTAGGACCAATTATGTTTGCATATCTTAGGGATAATCCTTTAAACCCATATAGGTGAGAATAAGAGCATATTAATGCCTCACAGCTCGCTTTGGATGCTCCATAAACACTGATCGGTCTTATTTCATGGTCTTCTGGAGTAGGTATTTGTTTTGCATCACCATATACTGTGCTGGAACTTGCAAAAACAAACTTCTCTACATTTCCTTCAATACGGATTGCTTCTAGTAGATTAAATGTTGCAATAATGTTTTCGCGAAAATGAACCTCTGGTTCCGTGACACTTAGTCTGACCTCAGGATTAGCGGCGAAATGAAAGACTGTGTCTATATCTTTCACGACTTTCCTAATAAGTTCTTTATCCTTGAGGTCGCCTTTTATGAATTCAAAATTCCTTCTACCAATATGTTGTTTAATGAAGTCAAGACTGCCACTGCTAAGATTATCGATCACTCGCACATAGTATCCGTTTTCCAATAATTTATCTACTAAATGACTGCCGATGAATCCTGCCCCACCGGTTACGAGTATGTTATGCATAGTTGTTCACCACTTACATGATATAAGGTAAGATGTATTTATAAAATAAATTTTAATGAAACAATATTTTGCTTTATTTGAAGATTTTCTAACAATAGATATGTGGATATAGAGAACCCCTGCCTCTAAAGCTTCAATAACATTTATAGCAATAATTAGTCAATACCTTGATTTTCCTTGAGAGAACAATAATACATTAACATGTTCATTCATTTAATAGATCAGAGTCTTTTCTCTAATTATGAGCTACAAGATCGAATCTTACAAGGAACGAGATAACTTGGTAACCAGTAACATTATGCGTTATTATCTATTGAATAAATATCAATGCTTATTCCATCTAATTCATCAAGAAAAACCAATTAATTTATTTAAAGGAGTCGTAAATAAGTCATTTAATATGGTAAAGTATCCAATAGATTTAAAAAGAAGAGATAATTATTTGAAGCAAGAATAATCAGGATGGGCAACAGATACTACATATGCCCGCCAAAACAATACAAAGAAAAAATAGCCAAGCTACACGGGAAGAAAGTAAAAATACTACTACTCCACGAAGAAGACAACCCATGAAAA
>JAGGVR010000091.1 GCA_021157925.1 Staphylothermus sp.
CCCACGTGAGAGCTAGTTCTCCCACGAGGTCGGCCCAAGTTAGTGTTACGCCGTGGTGCCACTTTGCACCCAGGTATTTGCTGAAGTCAAATGTTACTTTACTCTTTGCCTTTACTCCAGCGCCTACACTAACCCATTTATTATTAACAGCATCCCATATTACAGCATCAGATGGAACATCCATTGTTCCATCAGGTCCAGCTGTTTCTACTGTATAGCTTACCCTGAACGGTAATGGTTCACCATTGAATGGATGTCTCCATGTTGCCGGATCGTATGTTGCCCTCATTATGTCTACGCTATAAACGTCCTCGAATCCACCCCATGGGTTCCAAATACTTGAAGTTGTCCATACCCATAAGTGTCCTATCCTCACTACTCCTGCGGGAACCCCTAATTCTTTTCTCTCAGGAGCATTTATTTCTCTGAAGTTAAGTGGGCTTCTAAGTCCTGTACCTAGGTCCTCTGTTATACCCGTTACATAGGACATGTATGGCTGAATCTCTAGTCTAGTAGCTACCCATACACGTACTGATTCTTGTAGAATCATTAGTGTTGCGTTTCTGTATAACCAGTTTCTCTCTTCTAGACTCTTAAATTCACCAAAGTATATCTTCTGAGTTAGCTCATCAATTGTCTCATTGTGATAGTTCCACCATACAGTTACTCCTAATCCCGGCATCCAACCATACCATGGTGCTCCAAACTGAGCAATTGTGGCGGAGTCCCATTTGTCTATAGCACTTTTACCCCATCCCTCTGTGTATAAGTGCCATTTTAGATCAGCCGGGTTAGTGAAATAAACTGTATTGATTGCTTGTCCAAAGGACATAATGTTTCTCTTGACAGTAAATCCTATTTGTGATAATGCATTTGCTAATAGGTTACCAATATCTTTTCTTTCGTCCTCAACACGAATTACAAATGTTATTGATATTGGTTTACCCTCATAGTACCATTTACCATTCTCAAATGTTGCACCTGCAGCTGTTAATGCTTTAGAGATCAATTGTTGCGCTCTAGTTGGATTGAACTGGAACTGATACTCCTGGACGATATCGGCAATTGTTGTGAAGTCTGGATCGTATTGTGATAGAAATGTATACATTGGTGCTGCAAATCCACGATATATACTGCTTACAATGAAGTCTCTGTCAATTAGGTAATTAAGCGCAAATCTTACTTCTCTAAATGCAAATGGGTTAATGCCCTTGCCAGGATATGCTCCAAATTCTACATAGGTTCCATTAACTGTATGATTAATATATACAATTGCGCCCTTTGGCACGCCCTCTCTCTGAGCTATATCGTCAACTGTTAGGTTTTCCCCTTCGTATACCTTTGTGTATACTGGTGCTGGGTTTGCTATTATGTCAACTAGTCCAGAAGGAACAGCCAAATATCTTGCATCTGCCGGAAGATTCTCTACATCTTTAGGCGTTAATCCGAATAAATATACATCAATAGTGTTTCCTAACGCGCTAGGAACTTGCTCTGTAGGTACTTTTACATAGCGGAGTTCGTCTGCAGCTGGACCTGTTTCACCTTGTGCTGGTTCTACGCTTAATGCTAATGATATAGCTGATCCATATGAGATTATTAATGCTAATATGAGGATTAACCCAAGATATTTATTCATGATCATTACTCCCCCTTTTGTGGTCTATAATCACATAATTACCTCTAGATAATAAAAATCTTATTCCATAGATATTTATTATCAAGGTTACTTATAGGGTTTTACCTTGTTCGAAAAATTATACCTCGAAAGAACTTTTTAGAACATAGATAGACTATTAATAGAGTCGATGAGGCTAATATATCAATCAATCCTAAAAGGAGGAAATTATCCCTTGTATTAAATACTAATGTATTTTTTCTCAACTCGAAAATCAGAATATTTTTCTGCAATATTATGGTATACCATATTTTTATATAAAATGGTGTAGTGAGAATGTTTACAAACTCGGCTTCACTAGGATTTATTGTATATGATTTATTTTCCATATCTAAAGTTGTTATTCTTATACATAAGCTCCACGAATCATTTATGTTTTCAATCACAATATCTTTGCTTATTAGACCATATGAAATATCTAATTTATAAAAACTTCCACCACCGATCGTTGTATAAAGAGAAGCATTATATTTTACAGGTAGTCCTATGGGTATTATAGCCTTAGTTATGTTATCATATAGATATACATAGTAAAGCTTATCTATACTTATGTTTTCAAGAAATATTTTTTTCTCAATTGTTTTGAAATAATAACCTTCATTGCATTTTAGGTTTAAAAGACTAATATTTAATATATCTTTATTCGTAGACAAATCTCTTACAAGAATTCTTATATTAGCGATTGCAGGTTTATTATTTACTGTAACATTTCTTATGATATATTCCTTCTGTATCCTCACATAGAAATATAGTTCTCCTGGCTTAATGCTTGGTTTATTACCAGAATATGTAGCTACAGTCACACTTAGTCCATGATACCAAATAATATTAAGGAATAGTAGTAATACTAACCCTAATACTAAGTATTTTCTGATTGTTTTTCTCTTACTCTCTCGTTGCTTCCTCATGTTTATTATCGCCTATAACATTATTCATCGTTATAGATATCAAAAACAAACTTAATGAGCGTCATAAAATTAATGATTATACGGTTGGTTAATATGGTTAAAGCACTGGATCTAAGCAGTAAGCGATCAGGATTATTCATAACACTCCTCATAATATCAGCTATATTATTATCAGCTATATCATTATATACTGAAACAAGCAGTCATACATTTAAGAAGACTATCCAATTATATGATAATAATATTATCGATTTAACATCCATTATTGACGAAAAACTATTATATCATGGAATTATTAGCTCTTATCTTCAAATCGAATTAGTTGATTGTAAAAACACTATTGAGTATAAAATCATTGATACTTACCACAATATAACAAGAACTTTCACTATCTCGCCAGGTGACCTGAAAACAGTTAATTTGACAAGCCCATTCTCTGTTATAGTATTTAATAATACGGGTGTAAACTATTGCTGTAAAGTAGATTTAACACTCACAATAACAAATATCGAGAGAAAATACGCTATACTCTCAATACCCGCGTTTATAATCGGGGCAGTCTCATTGTTTCTAATGATGTTGTTCCTAGTTGAATATACTGTTACAAAGATTTATGAGAAAAGAAATAGCTGATTTTACTTCCTCATATACTTGATTATTTCCTCGGGATTGCCGTGCGCCCAACATGATACATAATGATCTTTTTCAACTTCTATTAATGGAGGCTCTATTTTCTCACAATATTTCTTTATCTCTGGAGTATTATCGTATGTAACACAACGTGGCCTGAATCTACAACCAGGAGGTATATTTACAGCACTTGGGACTTCACCCTTGATCGGTAGTTCTCTTATTATTTTTCTATTGCTTGGATCAGGTTCTGGTATTGCTACTATAAGTGCTTTTGTATATGGATGCATCGGATTTTCGAGAACTCTTCGTGTTGGTCCCATTTCAACTATCTTGCCTAAGTACATTATTGCTAATTTATTAGTTATATATCTAGCAAGTGCTAGGTCATGTGTTATGAATATATACGTAAGGTTCATCTTCTGCTTTAACTCCATCATTAATTCCAGTATTTCAGCTCTAATTGATACATCTAACATCGATACTGGTTCGTCGGCAACAATGAATTTTGGCTGGAGGATCAGTGCTCTAGCTATGACTACACGTTGTCTTTGTCCACCTGACAACATATGAGGGTATCTCTCCATAAATTCCTCGGGAGGTGTTAGTTTTACAGCTTCTAATGCTCTAGCTACTATATCGTATCTCTCCTCCTTAGTGCTTCCAATTTTGTGTATTATTAGTGGTTCTTCAAGTATTTTATAAATAGTATATCTAGGATTCAAACTACCATATGGATCTTGAAATATCATTTGCATTTCTTTACGGAGTGGTTTTAGATACTTGGCAGGAATCTTAGCTATATCTATGTCTCCATATTCATCTATAACAGGAGGTTCGTAGCCCAACTCGCTCCATTCATCTAATAGTTTTTTCCTAGGCTTATATCCTATAACACCACCAGTAGGATCTACTAAGCGGAGAATAGTTTTTCCTGTTGTTGTCTTTCCACATCCAGATTCTCCTGCTAATCCGAAAACATCTCCTTCTTGTATCTTAAACGATATACCATCAACAGCGTGAACATATCTTCTAGGCGCTCTTTTCAGTATCTCTGTTATTCCTCTTCTCAAGGGGAACCATGTTCTTAAATCCTTGACAAAAAGCACCGTTTTTTCATCTGGTTTCGGGACAAACATGTTTATAGAGGACTCGGTCATTTAGACCACCTTCGACCGGGTTATTTCTTCGCATGTAACCAGCACGATACGTAATGACCTGGTTCTACCTCAATGACTGGCGGTTCTTCTTTATTACAGATATCCATTACACGTTTACATCTTGGCGCAAATCTGCATCCAGGCGGGGGAGATACTAAGTCTGGCGGTGTACCAGGGATCCATTCAAGCTTCGTTATTTCGCCGTGAAGCCTTGGAATACTTCTTAGAAGAGCTTGTGTATATGGGTGTTGTGGATTACCATATACTTGCTCAGACGATCCGAACTCGACTATTTTACCAGCATACATTATCGCTACCTTGTCGGCAATTTCCGCTATTAGGCTCAGATCGTGGGTAATCAAGATAATTGACATATTGTACTCTCTCTGTAATTTCTTCATTAAGTTCATAATTTGAGCTTGTACAACAACATCTAGAGCTGTGGTTGGCTCATCAGCAATCACTAATGGTGGGTTTAGTGCTAAAGCCATAGCAATCATTACACGTTGTTTCATTCCACCTGATAATTCATGAGGATAACTCCTTACTCTCCTAGGATCAATACCGACCATAGCTAAGAGCTTCTTAGCTTCTTCTATAGCTTCTTTCTTAGTCAATCCTTTATGCAGCATCAATACTTCAGCAATCTGGTCTCCAACAGTATATACAGGGTTTAATGCATTCATTGCTCCCTGGAAAACCATACTGATCTTTCTCCATCTTATTTCTCTCCTAAACTCCTCATCACTAAGCCTAAGCAAGTCTTTGCCTTCAAACATTATTTTTCCCGACACTATTCTGCCGGGAGGAGGAACTAATCGTATTAGTGAATAAGCAGTTGTGCTTTTACCACAACCTGATTCTCCAGCTAAACCAAGTACTTCTCCCTTATTAAGCGTGAATGAGACCCCATCTACAGCTTTCACTATACCTTTAGTGGTATAGAAGTATGTTTTTAGATCAACTACTTCAAGTAATTTTTCAGGCAAATCATACACCTCACTATTAAGCAGGGACTACTCTCCGATTTCTCTGCCATTTTCGATAAACATATCTAATAGCATTTATATTTTCCTAAATTTAAATTTCTTAAGCTTAGTAATTTTATAGGGAAGTAATATGGTTATAGTCCC
>JAGGVR010000090.1 GCA_021157925.1 Staphylothermus sp.
CCTGTAAGTGTTCATCATAGTAGTTTATCGAGACAACATAGATTAAGGGTTGAGAAACAGTTTAAGCAAGGGCAAATTAAGGGATTAATAGCTACTTCGAGCATGGAACTGGGTATAGATATTGGACATATTGATTATGTGATCCAATATATGTCTCCTAGACAAGTCTCTAGATTAATACAGAGAATTGGTCGTAGTGGTCATAAGTTATCAGGGGTTTCTCGAGGTACTGTTCTTGTCCAAAAGAATCTTTTCCAAGTAATAGAATCATTGGTACTAACACGTAGAGCGATGAGTTACCAGTTAGAAAAAGAAAATATTCCATGCAAACCCCTTGATGTATTAGCCTATAGTATTGTATTATATGCTACGATAAAACCAGGTATAAATAAATATGAATTATACAGTTTACTGAGTAATTTTAACGTGTACTCAGAGCTAGAAATAGATGAGTATGAAGAACTTTTAGATTATTTAGTTTATGCTAGACTGATCAAGATAAGAGAGAATAGATTATATCCTACGAGAAGATCCAGGTTGTACCTATATAGGACCTCTATGATACCAACAACTCGTGATGTAGATGTTATAAATGTAGTGGATAATGTAAAAGTTGGTGTATTGAACGAAGAATATGTCTTACTAAACATTAGCGAAGATGACGTTATAGTGTTAGGGGGTAAGCCGTGGAAAGTTATTAGTTATGATGATAGTGAAGGGAAACTATATGTTGAACTCTATGATAAGGGACAGGAGATCATTATACCACATTGGGAAGGAGAAAATATCCCAGTAGATTACTACATAGCTAGAGAAGTGGGCAGTATAATAAGGAGAATAAAGAAAAATAATGAACTTAGAGAATATTCACCCATTCTTACCGAGGATGTTAAAGAAATAATTAGTAAGCTACGCGAGGAACAAGCGTGCTCAGATAATGAGGCATATATATATGTGTTACCACAACATGGTTCTATTATAGTTAATTTATATGTTGGGACAAAAGTTAACAAGTTATTGAGAGATTTGTTTAAATCAATTATTTTATGGAACTATCCATATGTTAAAGTAAAAGTTTATTCAAGTCCTTACTCTGTTATCATCACTACACAATACAATAATATATTACTTGAAATAGCCGAGTTATTGAGGAATACATTACTTAATCTCGAAAAATATCTCTCATATAAAATCATTAAGAAAATATCTATAAAACAGGGAACTTTATTGTGGAGAATTTTTCAAGTAGCACAAAGATTTGGTGCTATAGATGTTGAGAATACTAGAATTAATCGTAGAATATTGGAAGCATTTAGTGATACTATTATTGGCAAAGAAGCTTTTGCCGAAGTACTGTACAAGGATTACGATTTAATTCATGCTAAAAAATTGGCAGAAATGATCAAGAAAGGGGGTATTAAGATAAAAATCATAGTAGTTGATAAGTATTCTTTCATGGTTTCAGAACTACTAAGATACCTAGGTGGAGAAATAGTTGTTAAAGACGTAGAATTAATGGATAAGGAGAAATATGTAAGTAGAATAATGAATAGGAAAATAACCCTGGTATGTATAAAGTGCGGTTATTCTATTGTCGGGAAGCTCCAAGATCTATTACGCTATGACAAATGCCCATCTTGTGGCGCTAAAACCCTTGCACCAATAAAATTGCTGAATGAAGAAGAAAAGAGAACTATTCAAAAATTTATAGAAAAGAAAAGACTTAATTCACGTGAGCGTAGAATAATCGAGGATCTTAGGAGAAGAGCTATATTATATGCTCAGTTCGGAGAACTTGCTTTAATAGCGTTAGCTTCTAGAGGAGTAGGTGTTTCTGAAGCTATTAGAATCATTAATAAAGTTATGAACGGCGCCGATCTATTCAAGGAAATCCTTGAGAGCGAGAAGAAATACTTGAGAATCAAGAAATTCTTGAAATAGTGATGTTGAGCTTATACCTCGGAATCACTTATTATTCCCATGAATCTAAATGTCTCGATTATCTCTGTGCCATGCCTACGTGTCGGTCTCTTCCATATACCCGGATCATCTGTGATTAGTGGTAATACAACTTTTTCTACTAATACTTCGGAAATTGGACATACTTCTAAGCATATTCTGCAGGCATTACATGGCTTTCGCGGTAAAGGACCGTGACTTGTTAGTTTAATTATTCTTTGAGGACACCATAATACACAGCTACCACATTTGGCACAACCATATATTCTATAAATTATTTTCAATATATCTGCTAAGTCCTCCAAGTTTTCGGGAGAATCATAGGGTTCAACGATTACTTTATTATTGTTGATCAGTACTTTCGTCTTAGCTGATTCTATTATGATTTTACCCGATTCTTTTACTCTATGAATTTTTTTCTTTAACATTAATACATTTGTAATAAATTGTTGTTGTACTTCGTCGTTTATCACTTCTTTATTAAACATTATTACTAGTTTATTGTCTTCATAATGATATTTGATAGGGGATAAGTTGATTTTACTGTTAAGTAATCTTAATTTGTACTCTTTTTGCCAGTCAAGCACGTAGTTCGGTATATGTTTTATTAATCTTTTCTTAGCAACTGCTGGTGTATGCCATCTCCATAAACCATATTTGATCCATTCTTTAGGTTGTTCTAGTTTCTTTCTCCAATATTCTAATACCTCTAGCCATTTATTCCATTCATCTGGATAGTGTTTTTCTATTTCTTTGAATTCAGCAAGAGTGCTTGAAGGACATACATAGCAACCTAGTCTTTCAAATCCTTTCTCGTATAGTACATTATATGGTAGATTATAACGGAATATGTATAGCCACACGGTTAGTTGGTTCCATTCCTGTATCGGTGAAGCACTCAGTAGGTGGGGGACCCAGCGGTTTCGCCATATGCTCGGGCTTCTGGCTCTATCCATGGATTCATATGCTCTTTGACCGACTATATTGAGTGCGCCATCAGGCCATTGCCTTCTCGTAGTTATTGCTATCGGCACCAATTTTGTGACTTTACAGCACCACCGATAATCTTTTCCTGGAGGACCAAAGATCCATACAGCTTTCCAAAAAGCGTTTCCTGCAGATGCCTTTACTAGTTTTAACCCATAATGTTTTGAAACATATTCTACATTTTTAATCGTTTCAAGCAACTCTATACCAGTATCGTTGAACAATACTTGTGCGTCGCCAAGAGCTTTTATAGTTAGGTCTAATGCTGTTAAACTATCTTTTCCTCCTGAATAAGATACTACTACAGGTAAGGGATGCTTATTGTATAGTTTTTTGAGAAATCTTATGGCTTTCTCCTCGTAGAACAATATACCGTATTCATTATGTTTTAATGCATCTTGTAAACCTGATTTCTTCCAGGAAGTTTCTATGGGCATTCTCTTTTCTTTAAAAACCTTAGTAACTATTATCTTATCTTCTATAGTTTCACCTATTCCCTTGATATTATTGTTTTCATCAACAAGAACTACTTGTCTTGATGATGAATTACAAATGTCTAATACTTGTCCTCTAAAGATCTTTTTATCCACAACAACTTTATCTACTAATCCCTCATTAATAGCTAAGTATGCCCCTGTATAGTTTAACCTAAATCTCCACCGCTCACTAAATGGATCATAATATAATTGACCAAGAACATTTCCGGAAGAAACAATTTCCCACATTTGATCCCAGTGGGGAACTTTATTTAGTAGCAAAAAGTAGTCCATAAAGAATCTTCTATATAATTTATCTGATAAGAACTCGTATTCAATTGCTCTTTTTAACCTAACAAAATCTACTGTAAAAGCTGGTCTAGCATCACCTGGCTCAGTTAGTTTTAATACATAGAATAAGTCTTCTTGTCCTGGTTCCGGCTTGATCACTGGCAAATTATAATCTGGGTCCCAATAAATTCTTGTTATTTTTGGCCATATTCTCCGCATCACTATCTCCGAAACTATTTTGTTATTAATTAAATACTCTATTTTGTAATATCAGTTATTATTGCTTAATTCTTCTAAATTCACTAGTCATTGCGTGTATAATATACAGTATTTATACCAATACTTTCGCTTAAGTCACTTTTCAAAAAAATGCTTTACAATTATGGATGTGAGGTGATTTATAGTGACAAATATCATCAGCTTCATCCAAGAACTAATAGTCAATATCACCATCATTGCATGGATTATATTCTTTCTAACATGGGTCATAGGCTGGGCCATCAAAGGATCACCAATACCTTTCTTAAGAGTTAAAAGAGCAGGTGAAAGAATGATCGAAGATGCTGTATGGGCGGCTTTCTGGCTAGCCATGGGTACAACTGTGTTCGCTCTTATAGCATATATAGCGAATACGTTCTATCAGCCATTACCAGAACCCCCGACGATTTAATGAGAATATAATAAAAGTGGGTGAGAGATGAGTGGATCTACTTAGCATTGCTTTCTATTTATCCGTTTTAACTTATTATTTGGGTGTTCTGATCTATATGTTACCGATTCCTATTTATGGTTTAAAGAAATGGGCTCCGCAATTAATGGTTGATGGTGTTTTTTCAGCAATACTTGTATTTTCTTATTCTTTGATTATGTGGCTTATTCAGTATTTTTCGGGGATTTTAGGATCTGATTGGAATAGGTATAATGAGTGGTTATTAAAAGAGATAAATATAATTATTGGTGTGATTCTTTTATTCAAGGCTATAGGTATAGGTTTATCTAGTATGGGGTTAGGTTTTTTAGCTAATTCTCTATTATCACCATTAATTTCTAGTCTCACGTACCTATTAGTATTCTTGTTAACTGTTTCAACACTTGTATACGCATTATACTTGTTATCACATACTCTCGTAGCTGTAGGTCTTGTTCTTCATTCAATACCTTTCAGGATCACTAGAAGCAGTGGTGCAATGCTGATATCTATAGTTATTATTTTTAGTATAGGTGCGCCCTTAATGCCTTCGTTTGTTGATTTAATAAGCAATAATGTAGTTGAACAAATAAATGAAAACAAATATGGAGTAGTCTATGCTGATATAATAGTTACTGATCTTGTGAACAATGATATATCTCATTCAGTTGTAGAATTCCGGGGAATGGATCAAAATCTTCTTGCACGATATTTAGCTGACATTGCCGGATACGTGGATTCTAGTGATATTGATAAAGGAATTCCTTCCGAGAAAACTTATATGTCAATAGATATTGTTGGTTACAAATATTCCTTTATAATTACTCCGGAAGACTTAATAGAAAAGAAGGATAATAAACTAGTCTTACCAATTAAGTTAAGCAATGTTATAAGCATTAAGCCGTTACATTATATGATCTTTATGGGATTTCATGGCAACATCAGTATAGTTTCAATAACAAATTCTTCCGGAACTATAATGGTTAGTTCTAGTACAGAGTATGTTTTGTTACTAATACTACCGATTTGGGACAGTGGGGAGATAGTTCTTGATAATTCATCTATAGAACCGAATAATGTAGTTGAATACAAATGGGGCGACATAGACTTCAAAGCATACAAATACATAATCTCTTTGGGAAACCACACTATAAGCTATGAAGTAAGAGGGAATTACTACTCTAAACCTGTAATTGATGAAGTATACTATACTAGAGATACCTTAGGTATAAGTATCGATAAACCGGTTTACTTCATTAATATTGTATCTTCTTTAATATATCGTGTCTTTATCGGACCTATAGTTTATGTATCAATCCTCTTTACTGCCTCTACTGCATTAGCCAAGCTTCTCGGGGGATCTTCATCTAAAATAGCACGTATAGTGGTGACGGGAGTTTGAATATTATTGATAAAATGTTATTGTTTATGGTCTTGGTTTATACTATAATGCTGATCATACATTCAAATGATTTAATCAATGTTATTGTAATTGTAGTTATTGCTATATTATTGATCTTGTTTAGGGCATTAATAGGGAGGATCAACTATGTTTATAGAAAGAGTATTTGAAAAACTAATAGGTAGTGAGAAGATTTGTGAATATTATGATGTAAAATCACCAGACCTTATATGTAAGCAGGGTAGTAGATACATAGTTGTAAGATACCTGATCGGAGAAGAAGTTGATTATAGTTTACGAGAGCTCGACTTATCTAAACTAAAAGATTTAGTTTCTTCATTTTCAGAACTTCTTGAACTTCTTCCTCCACGTTCAGAAATAAAGATCATTAAGAAAGAGTTTGATCTCAATAAGTTATTGTCGAAGATCAGTAATGAATTAATGAATTTAAGAGCATCAATTGATGTAGTTGAGGAACCCCATATAAAGAAAAAAGCTGAAATAAAACTGAAGATACTAGAATCTCTTTACGAAAATATTGTGAAGGGAAAACCTGTTTACAGGTTAACGTTTGTTGTTAAAATTTATTCTGAGAACACAAATTTATCGTCTGCAATATCATACGTGAACACTATGAGTGAGCGATTAATTGTTTTTCTAAAGAGTACTCTAGGAATTAATTTGAAAAAAGCCTCGAAGAAAGAAATACTTGAAATTCTTCGATATGAATTCGGACTAAAAACTATTCCTGACGCGAAATCTATTATTATTGATAATTCGCGTGCTTCAACATTACTTCCTATTCCAAAGTATAAGAAACCCTCATTCGAAACCAGGGAGGGGATACCTATCGGTATAGATTTGGAAACAGGATGGCCTGTTATCCTTCCTTTAGATATTCTTAATAAGCATGTTGTAATTATCGGCCCAACTGGGCGTGGCAAAACAACTTTATTGGCAACTATTATAGAAGGGCTGATTTCACTTTCGAATACCCATGTATTCTCCATAGATTTCAAAGGAGATCTAGCTAACTTGATTAACAATGTAATAGAGTATCAGGTAACGCCTTTTGAGTTTCCTATTAATTTATTACATGTACCTCCGATCTTTAATATTGTTGAGTGGAGCATTGCTGTAGCGGATGCCGTGTCTCATGTTCTTGGAATAGATTATGATACCATCGTGAATGGTATTAGTAAGGCGGTTATTAATAGGGAAAAATATGTTTCAGTAAAGAACGTATTGCTTGATAAGGACTTAGCTATACTTTCTCCTCTTGTAGAGCTCTTGACGGAAAAGCCTCGTTACGAGGTGTTTGATAAATATATAAAAGGACCAACTGTTTTCAATCTTGGGGGATATGGTACGGCTTTTCAGAACGTTTATGGTGGTATAATTATTTACCTCTACAATAAGTTTGTATCAGCAAAGAAAGATAATCAGTTCAGAGTACTCGTTATAGATGAGGCTTGGAGAATTAGTAAGCTAAAAGTCATAGAAGCATTGGCGAAAGAGGGTAGAAGTAGAAGGATAGGATTAATAATGGCTACGCAGAACCCTAGTGATATTCCAAGAGAAGTTATTGAAAATACACATACTTTGATAATGTTTGGTTCTCCTAATGAAGATTATATTAGAGATGCAAAAAGATTCCTTGGTTTACCAAATAGTGTATTGAATAAATTGTATTATTTAGGTATTGGAGAAGCATTAATGTTTAATGCCTTAGACCCACATCCAATAATATTGAAGGTTCGTTGTCCAGTTTCAATGAAAACAGATGTTTTGCGATGATGATAGGTGGGCTTAACCGAAGAATATGGGGAGTGCGGTCGTAGCTGAGCAATACAGTTACTAAAACTTTAACTTTATTAAGTATTTAAATTGTGTATAAAGTATGGCATAATGTTAAAGGGTGTATGCTTATGGGTGGAAGACAGAGAACAAGCTTGTTCTTAACAAAAGAAAAGACTACGGAGAGAATGGCTCGTGAAGCACAGAGTAAGGGTAAGGGCAAAGGCAAGAAGCGAAAATGATAATGAATACAACGATATAATAGTTTGTATTCCAACAAGTGTTTTAAAAACAGAACACGGGCTTCTACTCAAAACCCTCAAGATATACAAAATTATAAGGTTCTCATCTATTTTTGGAGTTTCTGAAATAGTATTCTACAGAGACCATGAAGTAACTGCTAAACAACACAATGAGTATTTTGAACTAATATATAAAATTTGGAAATACTTGTTAACGCCCCCTTACTTGAGGAGAAAATTAATTCCAATTGATAAAGATTTAAAGTATGTAGGAGCTCTTCCACCACTGCGCTTAGAAGTATATGATGTGGGTAAAACCATTGATGTTGGTGATAGAAGAATAGGGTATATAATGAATTATAAAGGAAAACTATATGCAGATATTGGATTAGATAAGTTATTTAAGGTTGAAGCTGGCTCGTGTAAGGATGGTGAATTTGCATATGTAGAGGTTGTGGATATTGTTTCTAAAAGAGTTATATGCCTAGATTACATGCCGTACATGGGTCCTGTACTGGCTAGAGAAGACGGGTTAATGGAGTTAATCAATGATTACTTTAATAGAGTAGATGTAATTATTGCGACCAGCAAGTATGGGAAAACCCCTAGTCATGAAGAATTGTTATCGCTTAAAAAGTATTCACGAATACTAATACTCTTCGGGGGTCCTAGAACTGGATTATATGATATTTTTAAGCATAATGGATTAGATCTCGAGAAAGAGGTTGATTTTGTATGGAACATTGTTCCAGGACAAAAAGTTAAAACTATAAGGACGGAAGAAGCATTAATATCAACACTGGCAGTATTTAATATTTTTATTCACGGTAGAACTTATAATACCCTATGACATGTATGTATGCAAAGATTAGCGGGTGACTAGAATGGGGCATCGAAAATATAGTGCGCCAAGACATGGAAGCCTAGGATTACGGCCGAGAAAAAGAGCTGCTAGAATAGTTCCACGAGTTAGGAGCTGGCCTCAGTATACATGGTTTGAACTATTGGCTCAACATTATGGCGAGGAAGCTATTAATAAGAATATTCTGCCTAAACCCACTCTCTTAGGCTTCTTAGCTTACAAGGCAGGCATGAGCCATGCAATCATAATCGATGATAGGCCAAACACGTTTACTTCGGGGAAAGAAATAGCTGTGCCAGTAACTATTCTCGACGCACCACCCGTGCTAATACTAGGAGTTAGAGGTTATAAGAGACACCCTATGCACGGGTTGTTGAGTGTGGGCGAAGTATGGAAGAATCCAGCAGAATCAATTATCGAACTATATGAGAAATACTATAAAGATAATCCGTTTATTACACTGGAAGCAAAGGATATTGTTAGAAAATACCTTAAGGGTTTGAGAAAGGTCAATCCCGGTTTAGTGAAACCTGATCCTAATGGTGAATATGGGTATAAGTTCATTGAGAACAACTGGGAAGAGAAGCTAGAGAAGCTGAAATCTTTAGAACTAGATGATATTAGAGTCATAGTATCAACCATACCAGTGCTCTCAGGCATAGGGAAGAAGAAACCTGAGATACTAGAAATAAAGATTGGTGGAGGAAGCTTAGAAGAACGCGTAAAGTTCGCTGAAGAAATAGTTGGTAAATATATTACCGTGAACGATGTCTTTGTAGAAGGTCAGTTTATTGATGTAATAGGTGTTACAAAAGGAAAAGGTTTTCAAGGTGTGATCAAGAGATTCGGCGTCAAGGAGTTGCCAAGATGGCACAAGCATAGAAAAGGAAGTAGGAAAATAGGGTCTAGAAGCCCTGGTTTCGGCACTATGAGCGAGACTCCTCAGGCAGGACAAATGGGTTATCACC
>JAGGVR010000096.1 GCA_021157925.1 Staphylothermus sp.
AACGCTCCAAAGCATCTTCTTAAAAAATGCTCTAAGAGGGGGATAGCCTGGATGTGGGTGAGTTCTTCCTTGCTTGATAGCTTTAAATACTGATTCAACGCTATATTCTTCAATTTCTATAATTGTGTAAGCACAACCGATATAGTCTGGTATGTGTGCATCGCTATTAGCTAGTCCGGGTAATCCTAGTAGTTTTGCTGCTTGTAATGCTTTTTTATTAGATCTGGGGTCTGAGGAAGCATTCCATGTCTCAATAGCATCCCATTCATTGTAGTCAAATATTTTATCACCGATTCCTTTACGGTAAATATCGAAGGGATGTGCGGGTACTACTAGGCAATTGTTTTCATGAGCGTAATCTATCAGAATATCTAATCTGTGTGGGGTGTTTATTGGTTCATAACAATATATCAGTATATCTCCATAATCTGTTCTTACCTCATTACCTATGATTATGACTAGTTCTTCCTCCAGGTTCTTAGCATATTTTAGTGCTTCTACACTGCCCGAGAACGTATTGTGATCGGTTATTGATATTATGTTTAAACCCTTATATTGTGCAGTATAGATTATTTCTTTTGGACTAGCTTTTCCATCACTATGTGTTGAATGGATGTGTAAGTCAGCTAATGCTTTAATCAATATCTTGTTCACCGGGGAATAGTATTGGTTAAAATAATCATTGATTATAGTAAATGTGATTTATGTGGTCTATGTGTTGATTATTGTCCTGCCCACGTATTTAGTATTTCACCCGAAAAATCAATTATTGTAGAACAGGAGAAATGTGTTGAATGCTATGCTTGTATCCCTTTGTGTCCTAAAAACGCTATTGACATCATTGTTGATGATCCATGAATTAACCATAATATGGTTTTAGTTCTCCACCACAATATGGACATTTGAAGTGGAGGTTTCTAGCATGAGCTTCACAGAAATAGGCTTCTCTACCATTAGCTACACATCTCTTACAGTAGTAAACTTCTCCTGTTTCAACAGCTTTGAATAGGTCTAGGTCCTTATTACATATAGCGCATTTAACTGTTGTCCAACCCTTATGTCCTGCTTTATTAATACCTTTCAATAAACCTATTGTCACGACACTGCACCCTCCAGTACTTCTCCTGTAAACACATTAATTGATTGCTAGGGAAAATAAATATTCAATTGCTTAATAAATCTTATTTCGGTGAACCCCTGTCATGGTAAGAATATTGTCAACTGCTGATATTCATAGTCCAAGATATCTTGATTTGTTTATGAAAAGTCTTGAGAAAACAAGTATTTCGCCTGACATCATTATTTTAGCTGGAGATCTTGTTGATAAGAATAATGTTTATGCTTTAAAACCTGTTTATAATGCATTATTGAAGAAGTTCCCAGAGATCCCGATCATTAGTGTTTTCGGTAATGAAGAATACAGAGGTTACGAGGACAAGTATAAGTCTATGTATCCCTTATTCAAGTGGTTAAACGATGAATATCTAGTACTAGAGATATCTGGTCAACGCATAGGAATTATCGGTACTCGTGGGGCGCTTGATAAACCTACTCCTTGGCAATCTCGTCATATGCCATGGGTTAGAGATTACTATCGTAAATTGCCTTTACTTGTTTCAAAACTCATAGATCGTGTTAGGAACGAAGGGGTTAAAATAGTTGTTCTCGTATCACACTATGGTGTAACATACTCTGATCTTGAGGGAGAACCTAGAAACATATGGCCTTACCTAGCATCATCCAAAATGGAGAAAGTAATTATTTCTAAGAAAGTTGATCTAGTTATTCATGGGCATGCACACAATGCTGTAAAGACAAGAATTAAGCTAAGCAATACATATGTATATAATGTGTCACTACCAGCTAATAGAGAACTTGTAATAATTGATTATATAAAAGAAGAAAAACCACATGGACTTGATAGATGGTTGAAATAATAGAATGCGTGGTTGATACGTATTGGGCATACCTGTATCTCAAACGGCTCCTAAGAGGACTCCAGTGGTTACATTAACTCTTATACTAGTGAATGTTGTTCTATTCATATTATCTTATCTATACCCTAGCTTGTTGGTTCCAGGTGCAACTAATGTATATGAGGTTCAAAGAAGACTAGCAATGATCCCAATAGCTATTGTTCGTGGTGAAAGACTATGGACCTTGTTTACTTCAATGTTTATGCATGCAGACATAATACATTTAGTGGGTAACATGATTTTCTTATTCTTATTTGGAGGACCCGTTGAGAGCGCTATGGGTAAGAAAAGGTTCTTGGCATTCTATATATTGTGTGGTTTAGTAGCTGACGTGTTTCATTTATTAAGCATTACTTTCATACCAACACGTTATTTGATCTCTGGAGAACTTGTAGGTAATCCATGGGTTACACCAACTCTCGGGGCTTCAGGAGCTATTAGTGGTGTTATGGGTGCATACTTAATATACTATCCTCGTTCAAGAGTCACTATGGTCTACCCTATATGGGTTATTCCGTTCATCTTCACTTTGCCAGCATGGGTTTATATATTGATATGGTTTACATATCAGCTAGTAATGGGTCTAATGTCTCTCCTAGGATTTGTTTCCAATATAGCTTTCTGGGCACATATAGGTGGTTTCTTAACTGGAATAGCTCTAGCACCGTATTTCATGGACCCATTTATCAAGAAACAGATACTTTTCTACAAGAAAACACTTGGAGAACTAATAACAAGTACTGATTATGAAGGTTTTTATGAAGAAGAAGAGTTTTATTAAGAAAACAATTCTTATGGGCGAAGCCCCTCGTATACTGCTAGGCTTGTTATTATTGATAGTAATCCTGTGTATTCGTGGAACAATATGTTTTGTTTTCTAAGCTTGAGGTCTAGTTCGAAAAGCTTCTTGCTCCCAGTTTTGCTTATCATAAGTCCTTCTTTAACAGCTTCATCTACTTCTTTCTTAGCCCATGTGGGTAGTCTTGGATAAATTATTTCAAGGTATAGCGCTATTACAGCGTTGTTCGCGTTATTGTATTTCCTATAATGTGTTAGTAGTTTCTTAACATATTCTACCATATTGAATTCTCTCAAGTCCAAGCTCCTGAAAGCAGGCCATTTACTGCTGAGAACTCTGAACACGTCATTAAAGGATACTTCTCCCTCTATTCCTATTAAGTGTGAAATACCTCCTGCACTTGTAATGTGTTCGTACATGTCTGTTCTGTGAATGCTTTTCAAGCTGTCTAGGAAATACTTTATTTCTCTCCAGCTCCTCTTGCTTAGGAATAGTTCTAGGGATCTCTTTAATTTTCCAGCATCATTGATTACACTGTCTATGTCTGAGTGACTAATAGCTAGGGAGTATATTATTTGAGGAATAATATACGAAGGATCTACTCTGTGAGGAAGCCACCTATATGCTTCTCTCAAGCTTCTTGCTAGGAGTTGTCCCAGATTAAACGTAGTTGCTGCTAGTTCGCCTTTCCTGATCTTTTCGCCTATCTCTATTGCTTCTACGAGATACTCTGTTGATGAAATAGTGTTTGATAATAAATAATCTATTCCAGGCTCGATCATTAATCTATGATATGTTCCAGGCTTTATGGTTGCATAAATAGCTAAATGTGTTCCCTCAATCATGGATTTTAGGATTAAATACTCCATTCTACTGCACCTAGAAACAATTTAGCCAGTATTATATACTTATTATAGAACTAGTTAAATAAAAGAAGATGGTGTTTAGAAGCTTGAAAGCATCATTTATACTTGCTTTTACAAAGGCTTCACTGGTTTTCGCTGTATTTCTAAATGTCCTCGTCGTATTACTATATAGTCGTGTATCAGTTATCTATGCTTTATCAGAGTCTTTGCTCATAATTCTTATAATAATTTTTTCAGAGCGTAGGGGTTTTATCATAAGGGTTACTAGGAGGATAGGTATTGATCTAGTGGGTTTTTTGTTGCCCCTAATTTTCTCATTAGAGGTTTTTATTAGAAACCTGGATCTATTCAAGAGTATTTTGTCTGATTTCCTCATAGCTTTGTTGCTCGCAGTCGTTGTTAATTACCTTAACTCTATGAGAAGCCCTGTACATGGCGTTATTCTCTTGGACTTAATAGTTCCTCTTCTCTTTACTAGTGGTGTTGTATCAATTATTGTTTTGAGAAATGGTTTTCCACTTGTTTACTCGTTTATATTTGGTTTAGTGATTGGGTGTTTTTCATCAATTATTGGGCTAGATG
>JAGGVR010000086.1 GCA_021157925.1 Staphylothermus sp.
ATGATCCATCCGAAAATATATGTGTTATACCTCGGCGAGGATGATCCATCCAAGAATACTTCTTTGAAAATGATTAGGAAAGGATATGCGTTGAGAATACATCCCAGAAGTATTAGAGGACAACCACTAGTCTTAAACCCCTACGCGAAGAAATACCTGGGACCATGGCTTAGAAACCATATAGATCGATACGGGTTACTCGTAATAGATGCTAGTTGGAAAAAACTCTCACCAAAGAAAACAAGAGTAAAGGGAAAACACTATAAGCTCCCACCACTACTCCCAGGAAACCCGATCAACTATGCTAAACCATGCATATTATCAAGCATAGAAGCAGTAGCAGCAACACTCTACATAACAGGGTATAGGGAAACCTACGAGAAACTACTAGGACTATACAAGTGGATGAACACATTCCACACACTAAACCAAGAACTACTAGAAGCCTACAGCAAGACAAAAAACGAAGAAGAACTACTAAAAACTATACAAGAATACTGGGGACCAAAACCACCATGCTAAAGAGAGGCCGGGGCATAACCCGCATTCTGTCTCCCAGCGGCATTAGACTAAGCGGCCCCCAAGAGGGATCGCGCGGCACCTCATCCCCTCAAACCCGCCGAGGGCCTTGCACCCCACGGGACCGGCCGTTTCAACGCATCCACCGCCGTCCTCAGCGGGTTACCGAGCCCCCGTCACCGGGGGCCCCACACCACCTCATCGCCATCCAGACGGTGGCCGTGTCGTTTCTGTGCCGGAGCCACGGGTACTACCCGTGCCCCATTTCGGGGCCGTGGGGCCGCGGGGTGTGCGGAGTTTCCTCACCCCTTCCCCGCTAGTGGTGGGAGGGGCGTGAGCCGCTGCCCCGGCCTCTCTCCCCTCTATAATAATTATTAATACACGATTATATTCATTTGAGATAAGCTCCTTGGGAGGGAGTTTGGTGTCTCGTGGAGGCGAAGCAATAGAGGCTAACCCCCCGGTTCCCATAATTGAAATCCTCAATAAAAAGATCGAGAACCCCCTTCAAAATGTTAGAAGGTCTACTAAAGAGGGGGACCCCCTCATTTCCTTTGGAGAATCTTGTATGATATAATATTGTATGTATAAATTATTTGTTTAAATATTTGATCTTTATATTTATATTTCATTATATCATTATACAAACCATATAATGTGATTTTTGTAATCACATAGTCTTTATTCTCCACAAGAAATATAGGGGTGGGGGTATTCTTGAGAGGGGGTGTAGAGGTCTCTTGGAGTTGAAGAAATAGGGAGGAACTCCCCGGTTCTCATCTTAATAGAAAGATCCGTTATGATCCTAAAGCCCTTTTATGGTGTCGGATTGTTTTGTGTCTAGTGGGTGGAGTCGAAACCATACCGTGTAACTGGGGGGTTTTCGTTGAATAGTAGTACAGACCGAGGCGACCTTATCCCCTCTCATGGAGTATTTGGTTTGGTTGTTTTCTTGAAAGTAGAGAGGAGAGAAGGAAAAAGATTGTGTGGTTTTAGAATAGTGTTTGTGTGAATGTGTATATTAGTGGTAGCGTTATTACTAGGTATAGGATTGTTACTAGTAGTATTGGGTGTGTTATTTTTTCTCTTAGTTTGTCTATTTTCATCATTAGTATTATTATTGATGCTATTGTGCCTACTAGTAGTATTGTTGCACCGATCCCGAATATTATCCAGTTCTCGTAGAATTTCATATCTACAGTATAGTCTACTTTTGATGATGATAACTTAGTTACTAGGATTGAGAAGAACTTCTTGTTCTGGCCTATCACGGTGAATTCGTAGTCTATTAGTTTGTTTTTGAACGTTGCTTTACTATATGATGCTTTTTCTAATACCCATCCTGTGCCTGGTATTTCTTCCCCGATCTTTACTTCTCCCGATACTGGTTTTGATGGTATGATGTACATATAGTATATTGATGGTATGAGACCTATTAGTAGTATTGCTAGTAATATGTATTCTATTGGTATTTTTATCTTAGGTATCATAACTATGCACCAATCCTGTGATCTCTAAGCATAGAGCCATATTAGGGGGAGTTGATAGTTTTGTTTCCTAGTATATTTTGGTATTACGTTTTGTTTTTATAAAAATCCCTTTCGCTAAAAGTATTTCATAGTACTTGTATGCCTTGTTTATTTGATAGTATTTCTTTGAGTCTTCTAGAGTCTTGGTACATGTATATGTTATTGTACATAATGTATGCTGTACGGTATTCTAGTGAGAGGAGTTTTTTGACTAGTTTTTCATGGTCTTCGTCTGTGTATTTGTATTTGTAATTGACTTCTCCCCGCCCTATTCCGTGTAGTCTGTAATAGATTATGTTATCAACAATGTTTAGTGGGTCTGCTCGATAAGGGTCTACTATGTGTAGGATATTGTTTTTAACAAGTATTTTCTCCAGTAAGTCCTTCCTCTTAGCCCACTCGCCTCGGGGTTCCCATCCGAGAACGTATTTGTCTCCAGTAATGCTTCTAGCTTCTTCGAAGAACTTGTTTATCCATTCAAAAGATTCGTTGTTGCATGGTAGGGATGGTGGTGTTTGTAATACTATGATTTTTGAGCCGAGAATACTTGCTATCTCGATTGTTTTCCTCAATGCTTCTATGTTTTCCTTAGTAGGTTTTAGCCAACCGTAATTCTCTATGTCTCCAGGTGGTTTTGTCTTGAGTTTTTTCCATGTAGGGCTTTTGTGTGGATGTGTTATTACTTGCCAAGCCTTTAATGTGAACTCAAAACTCTCTGGTGCTTCACTCCTTATCTTCTCAGCCCATTCCTTGCTTGGAAGGTTGTAGAAAGTGTTTTGGAGCTCTACAACACTGTATTCTTTGAAGTACTTCTTTCTAGAAACTGGGAACCCGCAGCAACCTATTTTCACTATCTTCAATGATTCCAGCCTCAAAGGCTAGCCTATGATTTCTGTTGCTTTAACTTCTTTAACAGGTTCTAGATTGTTCAGTAGTTCTTCAAGCTCTCTTGGCTGAGTTATAAGGGATCTGCTCAAGTCTACTACCATGTAGCATTCTCCTAGTTCTCCTCGTCTAATAACTATGCATCGAGTAGCTATGATATCTACTCCTTTATCTGCTAATACCCTAGTGATCTCTGCTAATACGCCTGGCCGGTCCTCTACTCTCAGGTTTAGTTCTACAAGCTTGGCTCTCTCAGGTATTGGTGATACTATGATTTCTTTTTTCTCACGATCAGCTATTAGTAGAACAGTCATTCCTTCATGTATGTCTAGTGCTTCTCTAATTGTTAATGGTATAGTTATTCTTCCTTTAGAATCTACTTTTACTATTTCTTTTATCTTCATAAGGTATGCACCAGGTATTGGTTCCTTGTTCTAGGGATAAATAATACTATTTACGATATATACTTCAACGAATATATAAAGATATGATACCCACTAATAACCCAGTTGTTGAGGAGAAGTGTTAAAAACACTACATTGGGTACGGGATCCTTGTAAGGGTTTTTATATCGTATTCTTCGAGCCTTGTCATCCACTTATCTCCGAGTGCTAGGATGACTATTATGTCTGAGATCTTTGCACGTGCTTTCTCTAAAAGGCTTAGAACAGCGCTAAGCGTCTTACCAGTATATACTACATCTGCTAGGATAAGTACAGTGTCTCTCTTGTTTATAAGGTCCTTGTCTATGTGTATGGTTTCTGATTCACGTGGAGACCTAACAATGATTGCACTGTAGTATTGTACTCCTGGATAAGCCCTCCTCTTTACAAGAACAATTGGTGCGTTTAGTTCGAGGCCAAGCATTGTTGCCAAGGGTAGTACTGATTCAGCTGTAGCCAGGATCTTTGTAATGTTCTTTCCAGCTAGTTCTAGGAGTAGCATTATGGTGAGTAATCTTATTATATAGGGGTCTTTCAGCACTCTAGACAAATCTATGATTGGGCTCTTCTCCTTCTCCACTATTTCTTTTAACAAGTAATCAATATCTATTGAGAGAGAAACTCTTGCTAGAATATTTACTGCTTGCTCGTAGCTTGGAATAATGTTGCCCCTTACATACCTGCATAGAACAGATTCCGGGATCCCGGTGAGTATTGCTAATGCTTTATATGAGAAGCTCGGTTTAAGCAGTCTCAGTACTTCGTTAGCCATTAGTCTCAGCTTTAACCTGTTGAGCTTTGGCTCGCTATAGATGGAGTTTATCTTCCTCGTAATAGCTTCTATTTCTGATGTTGATGGTATTCTTATCCTTATTTTTTTACCAGAAATTTTCTGGCGCATGGCAGGATCACCATTTTATACGTATTACATTTTTTAAACAGTAAAATAAAAACTTAATGGGGGATGAGCATGGTTTTAAGTGCTGATTTAAATGATGAATAACCCACGCGGTGACCCCTTATTGGTTATTAAGAGCATTGTCTATGATCCATTATTAGTGGTTATGGGGGTTACACGAGATGATTTATACGAAGTAGTTGGGTTATCCATTACTAGTGGTGAACCATATATAAGACTATGTGGAGAGTGTGGAGATAAGACTATTTGTTTATTGCTTGAAGTAGCTCCTCTAACAGATATGGAGTATAGAGTATTATTGCTAGGGATACTGGTTACCTATGGTCATGATAAAGTATTCGATAAAGAAGTAGAAACTATTATGAGGTTTGCCAAGGTAGTCAAGAGTGTTGGTAAGAAAGCTTCTTTTTATATACCCAGGATTATTTCTGATAGAGCCTATAAAATAATATGTAGGGATAAGAATCTCTCCAACAAGATATACGAAGTAGTGCCTGTCGAGGAGGTACTTGTTTATATGGATTAGTTGATGGTGTATTAATTGGTAGTGATCAGAGCTAAGAGATGGCTTGATAATGATGAGTTCAGAGAAGTGATGAAAATAGCTGATTATAATGGTTATGAGAAAGGAAGTGGACCTATATTTTTGTTTAATATTGAGAAAGCCTTGAAGAATGGTTATGGTTTTGAAGACGTATTATCTCTAGTAGAAGAATTAGGGCTTGTTGTCGAGGATGTTGATGAGCTTAAGAGGATGTATGAGAGGATAAGTGTTAGGCTTGAATGGGATAATAGGAATGGTTATGTTAAACTCTATGTGCCCCGGATAGTGCTTGATCGCGAGTTCAGGTATTTTCTTAAAAACGTTGGTTCTAGATACCAGGGAGTTGTTGGAGAAGAAGTGCTCTATAGGATTATTCCTTATAAGTTATGGGATGTAGTCACGTATCTCGAAACGCGTGGTCTGGGTATAGTGGATGAACATGGCTTAGTTAAGGAGAAGGATCTTCCATATAGTATTGGTTTGAAAAACGTTGTTCTCAGACCTTACCAGGAGGAAGCGTTGGAAGCTTTGAGGAAGAATAATTATCGTGGAATAATTGCTCTGCCTACAGGTTCTGGAAAAACATTGATTGGTATATCCGTTATTACTAGTTTGAACAAGAGAACATTGATCATTACATATACTAGGGAGCAGATGTTTCAGTGGAAGGAACAAATATACAGGTATACGAGCGCAGAGTCTGGAATAGTTGGTTTGATCTATAGTGGGGAGAAGAGGTTAGCTCCTATCACTATTACTACTTATCAGAGTGGTTATAGGAATATTAGAGAGATATCTCCTTTCTTTGACTTACTCATAGTTGATGAAGTACATCATTTACCAGCTGATAAGTTCAAATACATTGCGTTGCACAGTATAGCAAGGTATCGTATAGGATTATCCGCTACACCTGTTAGAGAAGATGGTAGGCATGAAGAGCTTTTTCCCTTGCTTGGTGGAATAATTTATCATAAAACAGCAGCCGAGCTCTCTAGTCAGGGGTACTTGGCTAGGTATCGTGTTGTAACAGTTAAGGTTGAGCTTAGGAGTGATGAGAGGAGGGAGTTTGAGAAGCTTAGGCAAACATATAGGGTATTGAGTGGGGGAAGGAGTTTTAATGAGGTATTAAAACTCGCCTTAACGGGTAATGAGAGAGCTAAAATGGCTCTACGGATCCATAGTCAGATGAAAATGCTTCTCGCGAAATCAAGAGCAAAGATTGATAAGGCTGTTAAAATAGCTTCTAAGGAGCTAGAGAAGGGGAACAAGATAATAATCTTTACACAGTATGTGGAGCAAGCCAAAGAACTTGCTAAAAGGCTTAACGCGTATTTGTTGATAGGGGAAATACCGGCTGAGAAGAGGAAGAGGATCTTAAAGGAGTTTAGGTCTATTGATAAAGGAATACTTGTAGTCACAACTGTAGGTGATGAAGGACTAGACATACCAGATGCTACCGTAGGGATAATAGTGTCTGGAACAGGTTCTCGTAGACAGTTTATCCAGAGACTGGGAAGGATTCTAAGGCCTAAGCCAGGAGGTGTTGAGGCTAAGCTGTACGAGATAGTTTTGGAGAAAACACCTGAGGAGTACTTGGCTAGGAAGAGGAAGAGAATGGATCTAGACGAGTTTGTTAACTAGAACAAGATATCTATTAATGACCAGAAAATGATTCTACTTAGTAACTCGTCACCCTCTACTAGAACAGCTTCTATGGTTTTCTGATTATTCCTAGAAGTTAAGACTAGATATGGTACGTAGTCATAGTTAGAGACAATATAGCCCAGAACAATTCTACCCCTCTTTTTTTCATTAATCATTCTTTCAACAGCTTTCTTGTAGAGGGAGTCTAAATAGTGCTTTCTAGGAACTAGCCAGTAGAGAGGAGTGTTGATATAATCTAATATTATATAGTCATCAATACTTGTTTTCAGCCTACGTGTCCTAATAACATATTTCTTTATCTTGGTCTCTTCGTCAAGCCCGTCTAGTAGATTGATTATTTTCAATAAGTCTTTGACGAGTACTTCTCTCGTATCTAGCCAAGTATCTTTTGCTAGGATTATGTATTTTAGATGGGGTATTTTCTCAACTAGGTGCTTTAATGCTTTTTCTTCTTCTAAAACTATTGTGTTCGGAGCTATTGCCTGAAGTATTGTAGTATTGTTTGTTCTTATTAATCCATACCCTGGTTTTGTCGTTAGAATAATGTATTCATAGCCTTGTTTCTCAAGTATTCTTAGAACTTCTCTTATCTCCTCATAGCTTAGCTGATATGGTTCTAGCAGTGTTGTTTCTTTTCTTATCCTGGGCACGGTTAATAACCTGTATTAGGGTATTTCTAAATATTACGATTATGAATGAGGGTTATTTGGTGTTTCCGGTATGAGTGAGGAAGAACATGGATTCAAAGTTTTAAGAGTATTTGAAACTAAAGCTAAGATTGGGCAGGTATTGAATGGTGCTCAGCACCTAGTTTTGAAGCCTGAGGACTTGTCTAGTCCTATTTCTTTCCAAATGGCTATAACTAGGATAATGGATACCTTGATGAAGAGTTTACAAGAGGGTCCTAAGAGGAGATATGTTGCTGAAATACGTTTTAAGGATAGTCTAGGTAATCCTGTTGTTCTGGCAATAGATCTAGGTGAGTCTCCTCCTCCTTTTAGTAAAAACGAGGTTAAGGCGAGAATTATAATTGAGCTCTTCGAGGAGGAGCAGGAAACTGGTAATAGCTATGAGTAAGTCTTTAGAGGGGCAATGTGTTTCTCGATGGAGTAGATTGTTGAAGAAGAGAGAACTTGTAGCTTATTACTTGCTTTGTGGATGGGAGGGAGGAAGGGTTTGGAATATTGGTGAAGCTGTTGATTATTTGATTCGTGAGCTCCGTCTTAGTAGGAAGACTGCTATTAATATAATTAGGAGATTCAAGAGGATAGGGTTGCTAGAACCGAGGGATCAGGTTAGTTTTGTATGTATTGGCCTTAAAACGTATTTAGAAGAGGTTGTTAGGAACTATATATGTTTGAGAAAGCGTAGATGTTGATCTATTTCTCCGATGTGGTGTGGGTGTTTTAGAAAAACCTATTTTTGTTATTTTAGTAGATACAACATATTATTACTTGTTTACTCCTTTACCTTTAATTTTATCTCGATGGTACTTACTCTGGTTTCGCGACCAGCGGGGTTGGTTACTGTTTGGCTGCCGATGTTTATGTCTTCGATCTCTACCTTGCCTGGTAAGAATCTGTTTCTAACGATTTCTACTGTGTCTACAGCTTTGCTAATTGCTCTTCCTCTAGCTTTTACTACAATCTCTTTTACGCCTTGGTGTATTAATGTTAATACTGCTATTACATAGTTCATTACGGGTTTTTTACCTACTAATACAGTGTTTGCAGCTTGTGGTTGTGCCTCGGCCATTTCTGTTCACCTAGTTTTGTTTATTATTTTGTCTGGGTCTTCTTAAATTATGTTTATGTCTATAAAAATTTTTCCCTCATCGTATGAAAACGGTGTTAAAGAGTCTTTTTCTTTTAAAGACTATTTCTAAAAGGATTCTTTCAACGGGTGTATTATTGTTGAAAAAAGTACTCGATCCTATTTATAAGAATTTATGTCCTATTTGTAGAGGCGATGCTTTCGCTAAGGAGTTGTATGAATTTGGGGCTTGTGGTAAGTGTAGCTTATATGATGGAAGTGTTTTGAATGCTGTTTCGCTGTATAACGAGCTATTAAACGATCTCAAGGATTTCGAGGAGTTCTTCGGCAAAGCAACCAATGGTCTGAAGCCTTGGGGAGCTCAGATTACATGGGTTAAGAGACTACTGAATGGAGAGAATACAGTTATTGTTGCCCCGACTGGTATGGGTAAGACAACTCTCTTGATCGTTTATGCTTTATACTCTGCTAGGTATTTTGGGAAGAAAACACTTTTCCTTGCACCAACTAGAGCATTAGCTAAACAGATCTACCAGAGACTGTTGAGTGCTGTCAATAGTATTAATGCTGAGCTAAGAATAGTCTTTTACGACTCAGGGTTAAGTAAGAAAAGGAGAGAAGAAGTTCTCGAGAAGATAAAGAATAATGATTTTGACGTATTAGTTTTAACTAATCATTTCATGAATAGGAGATATGATGTATTATACAAGCTAGACATAGATCTGATAATAATAGATGATGTTGATTCTCTGCTCAAGAGCTCTAAGAACATTCTTAAATTAATGAAACTTCTCGGGTTTTCGGAGGAATTAATTGAAAAAGCTAAGCGTAGAAATGCTCTTGTATGGAAACTTATGCTGGCTCGTTCACTTAATAAAGAAGATGATTACAAGAAATACATTGAAGAGCTTATAGAAATAGAAAACGAAATTGACGAAATGCTTAGTTCTCATGGTAAAAAACAAGTAGTAATAGCTTCTGCTACTGGTAGAATGCGCGGAGCATATGCTAAGGTTATGAGAGATTTATTAAGAATAGATGTTTCTGGCATAACTATCTACGGTAGGAACATTACGGACTCATACCTGTTGATCAATACTGATGAGGATTCTTGTCTTGAACCAATAATTAATGTGATAGATCAGCTGGGTCCCGGCGGATTAATCCTGCTTAGTCCGAGGCATCCGTTGAAGAATAATTTAAAGAGAATACTTGAAAATATGGTTAATAAGCTGATCGAGAAGAAATATCGTGTAGCGGAGGCTAAGCCTAGCACTATTAAGAAATTTGTTGATAGAGAATATGATTTATTGATCGGTAGTTCGAGCTATTATGGTGTTAGTGTTAGGGGAATTGATGCTCCTGAAACAATAAAATACGTAGTATTCATTGGTACACCTGTTTTCACAATTGACCTAGACTCGTTCCTAGCTAGTCCGAACATGATAATTAGGGTACTGTTATTACTAGCTGAGACCGCTGGAGATAATTCTTATCGTGTTAAAGCAAATAATGTCCGGAAAATAGTATTCACACTTAATAGTAGTGAATTAAGAATATTATCCATGTTGTTGAAGGGGAAACTAACGGTTAATGATGTTAATAATCCTAAGATAGAGAAAATATACAATGAACTCTTAACGTATTATAACGAAGTTCTTGAGGACACGAAAAAGTATTTGGATAAACTTGGAGTCATTAATATGAATACGATAACTCTCTATAAGAATAAAGATAAATATGTAGCCATAATACCAGATGTAATGACATATATACAAGCTAGTGGTAGGTGCAGCAGACTATATCTAGGAAGAATGACTCATGGATTATCAATTATTGTTGAAGATAATGTATTAGAGAATCTTATCGCAGGATTAAATAAGAAAATGAATATGTTTAACAAAGACATAGTATTCGTTCCTCTAGAGAAAATAGACTTATCCTTGGAGAGGAAACTAATTAATGAAAGCAGGAAGAAAAAAGACAGGGGATTCATAAACTATAGGAACGTATTAATAGTGGTTGAATCACCGACCAAGGCAAAAACCATAGCTCGTTTCTTCGGTAAGCCTGTGAGGAGGAAAATTGGTAGTACAAGTGTATATGAGATACCATTTGTTAAGGAGAATGAGGTTATACACTTAAACATTGTTGCTACTCGTGGCCACTTATTCGACTTAACAACTGATCCTAGTGCTGGGTATCATGGAATAATTATTAATGAATACAAAGTGTCGCCTGTATATACAACGATCAAGCGTTGCAGAGTATGTGGTCATCAATTTACATACGGAGAAAAATGCCCCAGATGCGGAAGTGGTAGCTTTATCGATTCTTATGAAGTAGTGAATGTTTTGAGAAAGTTAGCTCAAGAAGCTGATGAAGTATACATAGCTACTGACCCAGATATTGAGGGAGAGAAAATAGCTTATGATGTATACTTAGTTATTAAGAGCTTCGTAGACAAGATCTGGAGAATAGAGCTCCACGAAATAACCATTTCTGAGTTCATGAAAGCTCTCAATAATAAAAGGAGCATTAATCTAAAGCTTGTTGAAGCTGAGATATATAGGCGTGTAATGGATCGGTTAATAGGCTTCAGTCTGAGTCAAGAACTATGGAGAATATATGATAAGAAATGGTATGGTGCTGGACGTGTACAAACACCTGTTCTGGGATGGATCATTAATTCCTACAATGAATACTTAGCTAATAAGTGCAGGAAGATCATTATCAAGACTAAGCAGATACCTCTCAAGATAAGTGTGTGTATAGACCATAAGAATAAAGACTTATATGAAAAACTTAAATCACTAAAAACAATTGTTTTAAAGAAAAAGAAGTTGTTCATAGAAGAAGTTAAGCCAGCTCCACCGTATACTACTGATGAACTATTGTTTGATGCTTCGAGGATAGGGATTCCATCTGCTTTAACCATGAAGATCGCACAAGAACTCTTCGAGTCAGGCCTCATAACTTATCATAGAACTGATTCACACTATGTTTCATCAACTGGTATCGGTATTGCTTCTAAATATGTCGAAGAAAAAGGATTAAGTAAGCTATTCAGACCTAATCACTGGGGTTCGAAGGGAGCACATGAAGCTATACGTCCTGTATACCCGTTTGACAGGGAGGACTTGGAGAAAGCTATTGTAGAAGGGCTGATTTCGCCGGTTATACCTCTTACATGGCTACACTTCAAGGTATATGATCTGATATTTAGAAGATTTATAGCTAGCCAGATGAAGCCCTATAAGGTCTTGAGAGGAGAATTCCTAGTAAAGCTAACCGGCGACCTAGAGCTTAGTATAGTGTTGGATATAGATATTGCTGAGGAGGGATTCAACGTAGTTAAGCCTGTTAAAACATATCCTGGGCTTAGAAGCATTGATGAAGTAGAGCTTGAAGTCAGCGAGATTAAGAGCATTATTACTTCTAAGAAACCACTGTATAATGAGGGTAGTATTATTAAGAAGATGAAACAAGAAGGCCTCGGTAGGCCAAGCACTTATTCCAAGATCATAAGCAGTATAGTGAGACATGGCTATGTTATAAGGTCGAAGAAAAAGGGGTATCTGATACCTACTAAGAGCGGTATCCAAATATATGATTACTTAATCAAGAACTATCCAGTACTGGTATCTGTTGAAACTACTAAGAAGATGGAAGAAGTTATTGACTTAATTGCTTGTGGTAAAATAGGAGCTGTGGATAAGATTAGTGAGCTCTACGAATTAATTAAGAATTATAAATTACCATTGTCGATTAAGAATGTTGAAGCATATGTAAATACATGATTAGTATTTTCTCTTAATATGTATAGCTATGTATGATCGCATTCTCCCCCTTATCCTCTCACTACCAATTTCTACATTTGATAACTCAATACTATCGCCTAATCTGTCTTTTAGTGCCCAATAAACATCAACAGCTCTACTAATGAAGTCTCCTCGGCCTTTAAGAATGATCTCGTCTACACCTTCTTGGAAGCTGATAACGGCCTCGAAAACATAGTCCTCTATCGGTCTTCTCCCAATATCTATTATCTTAGTGTTCGGAGCATACAATTCTGTCCTCCTCGTATACTCTTTTCTTTAACTGAATAATGATAAGGTCTAAATGTGATATTTAAGGTCTACGATATATTTGTAAATAAGATTAAGAATATAGCTATTATGCTTGATATCAGCGATATATTGACTGCTTTAAGTGTTGCTTTGAATAATTGCTCTTTCTTTGAAACAGTTTTTACGAAAAACAACTTATTGATTGCGGACGCTGTCAATGATAGAATTATTAATAAACTTATGAAGTTTATACTGAGCATTTTTAAACTACCAAGTGTTAGGATCGTTAATATAGTTGCTCCAGCATTAACGAATCCCCCAAGTACTGATAACAGGATCAACCATTCGGGAGGCAATAACGTGGATAAGATATAGCCTATTATGAATATTGTAGAGTAAGCGAGAACTACTCGTATAGCTACACTATATGTTAGAGGATTCTCAATAGTTACTCTAACTCCTCTGAGCATCGGTTCTTTCTCAAAGATCAGTGTTTTCAGAGACAATACTAGTGGTATAGACATGGCTATTATCACATATAAAGCCATTCGGAGAAGATCGTGGGTGTTTAGGAACTGGTATCCAAGTATTAGTATTACTATTAGGTTTCTCAGCATCATAGCTGATATTATTAGGTAAGAGTACTTCGTCATACTCTTTTCGAGTTCATCCTCCGAGATATTTTGTGCTGATAAAACATTAGCTATATTAGAGACAGCTGCTTCGCTATTAACTATTCCTCCTAGAAAAGCAATATACTTCAATGCTTCAGCTCCTTTTATCTTAACTGCAATATAGCTTATGTATGAAAGCATCAATATAACTATAAATAATATGTAAAAAGTCGAGATATCTATACCGAATATTGTTGGTTTCTGAAATAAGAAGAATGGGCCCAGTATAAATACAAATAACCCGAGCTCAAGCCCAGATAATAGTTCTTTATAAGTTATTCCACGTACAAATGCTTGTAAAGAAGGCTTTATAGCTAAAACTAGTGTTACGAAAACAGATGCGGCTATAGCTTCGTAAACCCTGTCTATGCCTACTAGGAATCCCAAAACTAACGCGATACTTATAACAATATATGTTGTTATACCTGTTCTTTTAGCTACTATTCCTCTCTGGTAAATATATATGATAAATGTTATAAAGATCATTGATGACATAAATATTGTTAGTATTATTCTTGTGCTAAGATCATTTATGTTAAAAGCTGTATAAGAGAGAAGTGCGCCATACAAGCTTAATAATCCAAATGACCTTATTCCGGGAAGAACTCTGTGTTCAATAGATACATTCTTTTTCTCACTAAGCATAATTCTTGTTCTTTCTCTTTCTAAGCCTATCAATGCCCCAACGATAAATGATACTATTATTTTTAAGACAAAATTTGTTGTTGGATCGCTTGTAAACACTCTTAACACCTATAATATACTGATCAGCCAGGGTTCGAGCATTCTTCATCCCATCAAATCATTGGTCGTCGGATAAGGCGGTCATCACTGGTTTAATAGTTTACTTGTTTCAGTGATAAAGTTTTTCATAATATCCATAATATTGTGGAGTTCTTCATTACAGTATATGTAACTGGTCTTAGGTAATTGTAACAAATCTATATTTGTAACGATCAAATTCTTTAATGGTCTAATGCTGGTTGTTCTTTTGCTTGTATTGTAATAAATATACATTAATAAACTATTACTTTTAACAAGGATTATTTCTCTTCCATTAATCCTAGTCTTCTTAATTGTTTTCTCCAAGAGCTTTTGTGGAAGAGGTATGTTCTTCAATACTATGTAGGATTCTATGCAAAAACTCGTGATTTTGTCTCCGAGATTTTTCCACAACTCAGTAATCTTATTGATTAGTTCACGGATTTCTTCAGGGCGGTGTCTTGTTATGAATTTTGCTTCTAATGTGTAGGGAGAAGTAATATTTGTTCGGGCTCCATATTGTTTTCTAAGCAATTTCTCGATCTTTGTTAATGGATAATCTTGTCTAATCTCAATAATAACTCTAGCTATGAATAAGGGCTCCGTCGGGGATAACTTCGTCATTTTATCTGTTTCGGGCATTTCTTCATCGCCCCATAGAATAAGTTTAGGTAAAATCCTTAAGAAAATTATTAATGGTCAGAAACACGGACCCTCTTCATTCTATCTGTGTGTGGCGATTCATCATCCTCGTATCTATGTAATTGTTTTGTTCCTTAATAATGTGCTCTGGTTGACTCTTAGATGTTTTTATTAAGGGTGTATAGATAATATTTTGAGGTAGGTTCGCGAAATATACTATATTGTGGAAATGCTCTAATGATAAATGTTGTGTGATTTAGGATGATGAAGCAACCATCTAGGAAAACATCGATATTGATTGGTCAGTTAAGCATATTATTTATATCATTAGTTACTGCATTTATTCCTCAGTACTACACGTATGTGTTCATAATATATTTTATAATCATTATGTTCTTCATGTTTAGAAGTACTAGGAAAATGAGTAAAATACCTCCTCAGAAAGAGCTTGGAGCACCATTGTTTAAGGAGAACGCCGCTGTTAAGATAGCCATGACTGATAAAATACTCACTGCTGAATTGAAGAAACAATTTACAGCTTCTATGTCTATGTTGATGCTTACTTTCTTAGTATTTATATTGTTCCCACTCTACAGGAACTACATATTTGAACCTATGCATGGGTTTCTAAGCAGTATAATAAGTAATCCTATTGTCGTTAACTTCTTGGACTTCTTTATAATGTATGAGTTTGTCTTCGGCATATTGACTGTGCTGAGAATAGTTATTATGAATAGGATGAGTCAATATAATATAATGTTGCCTCAGAAATTCGTAGTTTATAGAAAAGGGATCATAACTAATGACAGGTTCTTCATAGAGTTCTCCAAGGATCTCTGCTATATTTATGATTTAAAGAGACACTTCATAGAACTACGTAGTCGTACAAATAAATCTTTAAGAATTAGATTGTACACGGACTCTACTTCTGAACTGCTCAATAAAATAAAGGATCTCGGAGTTGATCCTTGTGAAGAAAAAGTATAAATGCATTGTTTGTGGAAGGATCTTTCCGGAAGGTCAAGGCATAGTTATTAAGTATGGAGATCTGGTTTTATCTTTTCACAGCAATAGGTGTGCTTCTAAGTTTCTACGCCAGCTCCTCGAGAGAATACCTCCTGACGAGATCAAGGGTTATGTTAAGAGGCTTGTTGAAGAGAACTTAGAGCAATTAGAGAGTTTAGCTAAGATAAAAGCCAAGAAGATATGATCAGTTCGCGGTAATGTCTTCATCCCGCTAGGTCTCTGGGGGGCAAGTGTCTTCATCTCGCTCATAAATATTTGTTATTGGGTCTTAATATTCTTCTTTATGTCTTCTATAATGTCATCATTTAACCCCATTTTTTTGGCTAGTTCATATGCTTTGTTAATGGCTTCTTCTTCACTTGACGCTTTTATATTGAATATAATGTTTGTACCATATATGACTACTCTATACCTAATATCACCCATGAATATGTATGATTCAAGTATTTTGAAGTGTGTCTTGCTAAGCATGTTTCCCACCCTTATCGAGCAAGGAGTATCAGTTAAACCCTGCCTTCATCACTAATCAGTGATCGAGGGCTTCTTCACCATTAATTTGTTTCCATTTTTCCCTTAATATTGTGTATGTTTCATCTAGACTTATTGGGAGCGTTTTTGTTGACGCTATTATTGCCATAAAATTAGAGTCTCCTATCCATCTCGGAACAACATGTATGTGTACATGTCCTGGGATACCTGCGCCAGCCGCTCTTCCGATATTCATGCCTATATTGAACCCGTCTGGTGTAAAGGCTTCTCTGAGCACCCTTATGGATTTCTTAACGAAATTCATCATTTCAATAATTGTTTCTTGGTCCAGTTCTTCGATTGTACCTACATGTTTATATGGGACAATCATTAGATGCCCACTATTGTAGGGATAAGCGTTTAGTACAACGTATGAGTATTTGCCCCTGTGGAGAATATATGCTTCTTCGTCTCTCTGCTTTAATAGTTCGCAGAATATACATGTTTTGTTGGGTTTAGTGGTTGTTTTTATATACTCGTATCTCCAAGGGTTCCAAAGTATTTTAAACATTAAATCACCATCATGGATCATTTGTTCTATCCACTACTATTTTAATTGTTAAGGGGTTTGGGAGTAATTTTAATCTATAGTATTCTCCATCCCAGTATATATGGAGTACTTTTCTGCTTGCATGCTCGACTATTAGCTCCTTTTGTTTATACGTGAGATCGCTTAGCTTATCTTTCTTTACCTTATATAGTTCTATGATTTTCTGTTTACCAATAACTATTAGTTTTACGAGGTTGCTTCTTTCCTTTAACTTATAAATGAACTTATTTTCCTCAGTCCACGGTTTTATTTTTTTAAGCAGGTTTTTCAAGTTCCGTGTTTTTATATTAATGTCTACATACGTGTTTTTAGGTGGGGTCATAATGGTCTTCACCAATGTTAATGATTTATTGATGTATGTTAAGATTATTTATGGGTTAGTATCTTTGCTTGTATTTTCAATATATGATCTAAAGTATAGGGAAATACCAGATAAGTACGTGTGGGGATTTCTTAGTGGTTGTATATTATTATTTATTTTCTCTTTATTGATTTGTAACACTAATTATCCCTCGCAGGTTATACTAGTATATATTGTTATGTCACTAGTGATTGTTCCAGGACTGTTTTTTGTACTTTATAGACTCGATTATATTGGTGAAGCAGACTTCTATGTTGTTCTTGGTTTATCTTTTCTGTTTCCTCTAAATAGTATTTATAGATATGTTCTCTTCTACTGGAATTCTATACTTATTCATATACCTCCCATACTTGTAATGGTGCTTTACTCCACTGCCATGTTAGTTATATTGACGCTTCTCAAGGGATTAGTTTTTGGTCTTGCATGGAAGAAGTACTTGCCCAAGAATCTTGGTATTTATAAGAAAATATTGTTACTCTTCATTGGTAAGCCTATGCATATTAAGGATTTTCTCGAATCCAAACATTATTATCCACTAACTGTTTTTAAGCCGAGTAATGAAGGAGTAGAGGTTTCTTATAGGTTGTCATTTAGTGTCAAGGAGGAAGATTACAGAATTCATCAAGATAAGTTAAAAGAACTTATTGATAAAGGTGTTGTGGATCCTGAGCAGGTTATATGGGTTACTTATGGTATTCCATATATTGTTGCTTTATTGTTTGGTTATTTGCTTCTCTTAGGCCTGGGCGATTATCCTGTTTTATCATTATTTTCTCATATTATTTAGGAAAAGTTGTCTACTCTTCAGGATCTCTTATGCCTTCATCTGTTATTAGGAATACGGCTTCTCCTTCTGGGAGGTGAGGAGCGTCTACTACTCTTGCTATTCTCTTGTTTCCTTTAGCTCTTCTTAACTGAACTCTTACTCCTGGTGTATGTGCTAGTACGTGTCCTCCAACAGCTTGTGTTGGGTCTCCATAGAATACGTCTGGTCTAGCCATTACTTGGTTTGTCACGACTACGGCTATATTGTATGCTTCTGCAAGCCTTACTAGTTGATGTAGATGCTTGTTTAGTTTTTGTTGTCTCATAGCTAGGTTTTCTCTTCCTGGATATTCTGCTCTGAAATGACTTGTTACAGAGTCAATTATTACTAGTTTTACGTTGTTCTCTGGTACGAAAGAGAATAGTTCTTCTACAATAGCCATTTGGTGGTCGCTGTTATATGCTCTTTGATAAAATATGTTTTCCATAATTTCGTCTGGGTCTAAGTTCATTCCTCTAGCCATTGCTTCTATTCTTTCCCATCTAAAGGTTCCTTCGGTATCAATATATACGGCTTTGCCGTTTAATCCTCCTCTTTCTGGAGGTAACTGGACATTTACGCTCAGCTGATGACATATCTGGGTATTATGGAGTATCACTCCATGCGGCGAGATGAAGTTATGTACTTCGGGAACCACTAAGTCATAGACCCAGTCATTATAATTTATTATTTTTACATCTACCACTCTATAGAACTCTAGCTCCTGTATTTTATCAATGAATCTTATAACGTTACTAACCATGTTTTTGAGCTTCCGGATCTCGGCTTTAAGGGCTTCAGAAACCTTAAGAAATGTTTCTTCGCTAACGGGAAGGCCGCGATACCTATAATTTCTGATCTGACTGATCTTAAAGCCGTATTTAACCAGTCTGGTCCATGGGAAGGGCAATCTTAGCTTTAAGCCCGGATGAATATTCTTCTCAGCTTCTTCAAGCATCTTTAAGGCTTCTTCGAAGTAGCTCCGTATTTGTAGGAGTGTCTTCTCGGTAAACCAGTTGTTTAAGTTCCTAGTTAGTAGGTGGTAGGCTGTTTCCCTATCCCTCTTTGGAAGCCTTAGCTCCTTATAGTATTTTGCTAGGAACTTAGCAATCTCTGGGGGATACTTGCCAACTCCTCTTCTCCGGAAGCTCGTTTTCTTGTGAAGGGTCTTGGCAAGCACCGAGTTCATATGGAACCTATCCTCTCCTGTTACCCTTATTATATAGAAGGGCTCTCTCCTTACAATCTTAGTATTGATGGATGGCCTAATACCGAGTTTTTTAAGGAGGAAGACTAGTCCAGCCGCTAGCTTCTTGCTACGCGTCGATAATACTATTTCGATATTATTTACGTAGCCGTCTCCATCTATGTATCCAGCTAAGAACCACTCAATGCTTTCTATGTCACCATTTAATATTTTACTCGGAACATGTTTGGTTCGTGCATTAGTTTTTGCAAGGTCTCCTAACCATTTAAGAGATTTCTTACGTAATAGGATCTTATAGACACCATTTCTCTTGTCAACGCTTATTCGTGGTGTATATCCGTCCCTTCTCTTCACGAACTCAACAACGGTCTTTGCTATCTCGTCTGATTTCGTGGTAATTGAGAGGGGATTAGCTGTTCCTTCAGCCACAAAGAGTCCAAGAACATATGCTTCCAAGTAATCTATTCTCATATTATTGGCTGGAAGCCTACGTACTCCAACCAGTAGCATACCTGGTTTTAGGGAACCAGCTGGCAACCATCTAAAACCATCATTAAATACTAGAACGGGGTGCCGGGGAGTAACTTTTAGTTCTAATCCATTTTCTAGTTTTAGATTAACAAGTTTCTTAGTATATTCCCTATAAATATACTTGGCCTTTACTCTCTTGATATCGATGCTATTGGGATCTATCGCGTATACATGAACTGTGTTTAATGGGACAACATAGCCATCATCGAATGGAATCTCGCCGTTCCTCGCTCTATAATACTCGTACATTTCTTCTATTGTGGAGAGATGCACTGCTTCATCGTTTTCATAATAGACTAATGTGTCTTTTGAGAAACATTTACCAGTACCGTATTCTCCGTAGAACTCTGTTATTGTCTTGGTCTCGATACCTCCTCCTAATAGGTCATCTAAGTTCTTGCTTCCTGTAGTTATTTTTCTGACGCTTAGTCTCTCTAGTTTTACTTCTTTGGCTGTCTTGAACCTTATCCCTAATAATTTTCTAGCGTTAGCAATTATTCTCTCTGCGGTATGTAGTGGTATTCCTGCTTTTTCAGCGAGTTCCTCGGCTCTGCTCACTACAATTGCCCATGGAGTGGTGTATCCTGCTGCTTCTAGTTTATCAGCTATAGTTGAGCCTACACCCGGTATATCTCTTATAGATCTTATTTCTTTATTATGCTTACTCATACCTAACCCACCACTTCATAATAGTGTTTTAAAAATAGACCCTTTAATACTTTCGCCACACTACTTACATCTATTTTTAATTTTAATAAATACCTAATTAAATAATAATGACTATAAAACAATATTAACATTAAGCGATTCAGGTGTAAAATAGATTGTTCACAATCACTATTCAATTAACAAGCATTAGTGCGGAGAGGTTATCTGAAACTCTTCCACCCAAGCTACAATTTAATGTAAACCTAGCTATACCTTCAGGTAATCCATTTAAGAGAGATAATCAATTAATAGTTCCTTTTACCTTCACAATTTCTTCAATACCACCTGTTGTACAAATTGTTTTGAAAGGTAATGCTGTAGTGATATCTAGTGATAAGAATGAGTTGGGGAAAATAGAGAAAGATATTAGAGAGAAGAAAATGCCTCAGCATCTTCTCCAAGGAGTTTTCATCAATATGTTGGCTGAAAGCGTTATATTGAGTAGATCGCTAGGTGTACCACCACCGTTACCTGGTATGCCACAGCTACAACCTCATCAAGGAAAGCAGCTTGGGGAAAAACATAAATTTACATCGAATACTGTTATTTAAACAAAGTAGTATACCTAGGTATTTATCATGCTCTAGAATCAGTCATGGTGTTTAGTCAAATTGCGTCTCCTACTAATACATGCAAAGAAATTCGCATATAAAGCAGTTTCACCAGCTATAAAAGAACCAGAAGAATTGAATGACGAAAACAAGAGCGGAGAATTTGAAAACGCGCTCATTATATTTACTACTGTAGAAGCCAATGATGATGAAGAAGTATTAAGACAAGCTGTTGAAGAAGTGAAAAAAGTAGCTGAACAAGTAAAACCTACTACTATTGTGGTTTACCCATATGCTCACCTATCACAGAACCTAGCAGAACCAGTCAAGGCACTCGACTTATTAACTAAGTTCAAGGAATACCTAGAGAAAGAAATAGGTATAGCTACTTATAGAGCACCATTTGGATGGTATAAAGAATTTACTCTAGAATGCTATGGTCACCCCTTAAGCGAATTATCTAGGACAATTACCAAAACAAGTAAGGGAGAAATAGTAAGGAAAGAGATCAAGAAGGAGTTCTATATTCTAACGCCTGAAGGCAAACTATATGATCCTAAAGAATTTGATTATTCGAATTACCCGGATTTAAAAATACTGGTTGATAAAGAAGTATTCGGTAAAGAACTCCCTGGTGGTGTCAATAGAGTAAATGATTATTGTAGAAAATTCGGGTTTGAATGGGAACCCATGAGCGATCATGGGCATATGAGGTATGGTCCACATGCAGTGGTTATAATGGAGTCATTAATGCAATATTCCTGGAAAATAGCTAGAGAACTTGGCATCCCCGTCTACAAAGTCATGGGTACTAACATGTTTAATTTATCTGAAAAACCAGTTCTTGAACACGCTCTCTTATTTGGAGACAGATTATATGAACTAGTTGTAGACAAGAATAAATACGTATTAAGATATGCTGCATGTCATCAACAATTTGCCATGTTGCGTGACTGGATAATAAGTTACAAAAACCTACCCTTCGGAATGTTCGAAGTAGCTGACAGTTATAGGTTAGAGAAAAGAGGCGAATTAAACCTATGTTTTAGACTCAGGAAATTCTATATGCCAGACCTACACATTCTGAATAAAGATCTTGAAGAAGCAATAAATGTTTCAAAGATTGTGCAAAATAAGATCCTAGAAGAAATATCCAAGATCGGTCGTAAATATGTAGCACTTTACAATGTAACCAAGGACTTCCTCGAAAAATACCGTGACGTTGTAGTAGAATTCGTTAAGAGAGAAAATTATCCTGTCCTATTGTCAATAATACCTGGAGGAATATACTATTGGGTACTAAATGTAGAGTATCATATAATTGATAACCTAAAGAGACCACGCGAAATAGCTACTTTCCAAATCGATATAGGTAATGGAAAGAGATTTAACATAACATATACTGATGAAAAAGGCGAGAAACATTACCCAGTAATAATACATACAGCTATCATAGGCGGTATTGAGAGATTCATATACACAATACTAGACACAGCAGCACTTATGGAGCGTGAAGGAAAGACACCATACATACCCACATGGTTATCACCTATTCAAGCCAGAATAATACCATTAAAGAGTGAGTACTTAGAGTATGCTGAGAAAGTAGCTGAAGAGCTAGAGAAACATGGATTCAGAGTAGATATTGATGATAGATCTGAGAGCTTGGGCAAAAAGATAAGAGATGCTGGTAGGGAATGGATACCATATATAGTCGTTATAGGTGAACGCGAGATAAAAAGTAATACTTTGAACGTCCGTATAAGAAGGACAAATGATCAGAAAATCATGAATCTTAACGAATTAATAAAAATGCTTGAAGAAGAAACAAAGGGATATCCAAAAGTACCTCTAACAATGCCTAAGTATTTATCTCAAAGACCTATTCCCAGCTATCATGCATAATGAAACGAGCCTGAATAAGAAATGTCGAACACCATGAGAAATCGTGAAAAAAAGTTTATTGGAAGACACTTAATGGTTAAGGGAAAATACGTAGAAGATATACTAACAGGTAAGAAGAAAGCAACCATTCGGAAAGGAATAGTAATTCCAAAATATGAAGAAATAATAGTTCATGGTGGAGGAAAACCAGTAGCCAAAATAAAAGTAACAAAAGTAACTCATAAAAAGCTCAACGAACTAACAAATGAAGATGCTTTAAAAGACGGTTTCAAAAACAAAAAAGAACTAATTAAAGAACTAAAAAGAGTTTATCCGGAATTAACGGATAATGACTGGGTAACAATCATCGAGTTCGACCTTGTTCAAAGACTAGATCATTTAGAACCAGAACATCCATATCTTGGATTAGAACCAGCAGATATAGCCCGTCTTGGACTAAGATACTTAAATAAAGAACTTAATCAGAAAGATAAACAAATCCTACTAGACTTAACAAGGACAAATAGTATTAGAATGACAGCATTAAGAATATTCGGAACACTTAATAAAAGATATATCATTAGAAAAGTATTGAGGAAAACACTTGGAAAACTAATAGAAAAAGGAGTAATCAAGACACAGAAAAAACGCGGAGAAAAGTGATCAAATTGACATATTGGGTACTAAAATGCAAGAGTTGTGGAAAAGAATGGAAACTCCTAGTAAGCTATCCATTAGACAAAGAGTTTCAACAACTCTATCACTACTGTCCACATTGTAAAAAGAACACTTTCCACGAAATAATTAAGTATGTAGAAGAATGATGAATCCACGGGAAAGACCCCGATGAGGGGATGAATAAACCTGTCTCAGCTGATCATCAGCGATGAACAGACCTGGA
>JAGGVR010000154.1 GCA_021157925.1 Staphylothermus sp.
AAGAGTTCTTTGTCACCGCGGTATAGGAGGTACATGTAAAGCTCATAGATAGTACATTTACTAGGATCTCCTCCAAGTTTCCTTTGTTCTTCAGCTGTTGGCCTACCACCTGTTAGTGCATTCATTATTTTCTTTCTAATTACTTGTTCATCATCTAATAGAAATATTGCATAATCTGGTTTCGAGCTACTCATTTTCTTTCCATCAAGACCCCTGATGAATTTATGATATATTGATGCTGGTCTCAGCAATCCTAGTTCGTGTTCGAATCTGTCAGCTATATCTCTTGTGAGCCTTATATGGGGGTCTTGATCAGCGCCAACTGGTACAAGCACGTATTTGTAGCCGCCATACTTGTCTAGTTGTAAGTGGAGGATATCTGATGCTTGTGTTAGAGAAGCTATTATTTTAGCGGGGCTTATATCTCCGTAAATAGCTTCCATTTCGGCCATTGTTATTTTTCTAGAGAACATCTGTATTAGTCTATAGTATTCTTTTTCTTGGGCTGTCTGGAAATAGAACTCTGTTTTCTCAGGATCGAGGCCCCATGCGATAGCATGAGCGATGTATTCTAGTCCATATTCTATTGTTTTACTACGAGGAAGTCTTCTAACAACATATGCTTCTGCATCGGCTACAGCCATTTTAACATGTGCTCCTATGCTTTGCAGATATCTTAGCTCTTCTATTAGTACTAAGTGTCCTAGATGTGTATGACCACTTGGCATGAACCCTGTTAAAACAGCTACTTTTTCGCCTTTCTTAAGCATAGATAACCATTTATCAAAATCTCTATGGCCGAAAACTATTCTTCTCCTGAACATATAGTGGTCTTGTGGAAGTTTTTCCACAAGATCATCTATGGGGGAGATTCCAAATTGTTCAAATAATTTACTATATTCTTCTATCGCGAAATGACCCCATGGATCAAGTCTTAAGCTCATGACTCTCCACTTCGTTGGGTTTGTTAAAGACTTTTAGTTATATAAAATACATTGGATTTTTTAACAATAATCTTTTCTTTAGCCCATAATCCACGGCTAATCACTGATGCGTATGGATTAAATGATCTCTGATTAGCTAGTCCAAGATCTAATGCCATTAGATAGGCTGGTTCGCCTTTTTTGATCAATGCGGGCTTCGTATTTATTGCTTTATACCCGTTTATAAATAGTATTTTCAAGATAATGCGTGGATCTATTTCTTTGAACAATGTATAAATTAGGTGTGCTTCAGCAAATATATCTGGATGGAAACATCCAGCATTATCTGTTCCTAATGCTACATCTATGTTGTATTTCAGCGCTTTCCTTAAATCAAGCATTCTGCCTGTGAAGAAGAGATTGCTCCTAGGACATACAACGATTGGAATATTTTCATTAGCTAGTAATCTTAGTTCCCAATCCTCTAGGAAAATACCGTGTACGATGTGCCAAAGCCTTATTTTATCATTTAATAAATAGTGTAAACCACCGTTTTCCTCCATTTTCCTAGTTTCAGATACATGTGCTGCTACAGGGTACTTCTTGGAGATTATGTTAAGCTCAGCTTTTTTCCATGATGGTATTTTTGTTGGATTAGATATACCTATGCCCCCGCATTTCTCTGCTATTGGTTCTAGGGGTTCATCCCACTGTTTAGGTCTCGATAATCCAACATATTCTATCCCATATTCTTCAAGAGCTTCTCTTATATCTATGCATCTCCAATTATGTTCTTGAAAATCAACAATGATCTTGTATTGGATAAGCGTTTGTAATAGGTCTTCAGGCATTAAAGGTTCTTTGAATAATTGGATCAGGGGGTGTTTTAATCCTTTTGAACCAACGTAGTTTGAAAGACTATATCCTATACAGCTTTCTGGCACTCTATAATCGTTTAAATGTATGTGTGCATTAACTGGTAGAGGGAGAACGTATCCAGTCACTATATCTGGTTCTGATAACCAACCATTACTGATTTCTGTAATCACCCCGTTTTCTACTATAATGTAGCTTTTGCCTAGATCTTCCAGGTCTTCTCCTAGGAATAAATGATAAGTATTTATTTTAAGGCTCGGTGCCGGAGATCCCTTCTTCACAGCTCTGACTGGACTAGGATTCCTCATCGCCACTCACTATATATTTGTTTCAAACCTATTTATACTAGTAAGAATTATATTTTCTATGCAAGAATCAGAGTGGTGAATGAGTATTGGTTGACTGGTTAAAAGTGAGAGAAGCTCTTCTAAGCGGTAAACCAGTACTAATATTTGATAGTATTGAAAGAGAAGCAGAGACAGATATGGTGTTTTATGCACCAGTAATTGATACATCCAAGATAACATATATGAGGAAAAATGCTGGCGGGCAAATATGCTTTGTATCAGGGAGATTATTCAGAGAAGCACTTAACCTACCATTCCTCCAAGACTTGTTCCTTAAGCACCCAAGTATAAGAGAACTTGCTACTCGTAGACCAAGATACGGTGATCCCCCAGCATTCAATATATGGTTAAACCATGTAGGTACTAAGACAGGTATTAGTGATTCTGATAAAGCCCTCACATTAAAATCGTTAGCTGAAATAGCAGCACTGATTTACAAGGGGTATTTGAGCGAAGCTAAGGACAAGTTCTTAAAGGAATTCTATGCCCCAGGACATGTACCAGTACTAACATCTAGAGGATTAAGTAATCGACGTGGACACACTGAGCTCACCGTTGCTTTATCACTAATAACAGGGTTGACGCCGGCGATCGTTATTGCTGAAATGCTTGATGAAGAATATAGTCTACCATACGAAGATGCTAAACGATTCGCTGCCAAGAACAATTTGTTCTTTATAGACGGTGTAGATATTGTAGCTGAAGCTGAGAAAAGAGGGTATCTTAATGATTAAGATAGGGGTTGTTGATACTACTTTCTCCAGAGTCGACATGGCTAAGTACGCGATAGAGGTTATAGAGTCAGAGCTTCCTGAAGCAGTTATAATACGCTACACTGTTCCAGGGATTAAGGACATCCCTGTTGCGGCTAGAAACTTGTTGATCAATGAGGAATGCGATGCAGTAATAACGCTTGGCTGGGTGGGGCCTGGAACTGTTGATAAATACAGTTATTTGGCTATGAGTATTGGTTTGATAATGCTTCAAATAATGACTGGTAAACATGTAATAGATGTTACTGTTCACGAAGACGAATCCAGTGACCCCGAAGAACTCTACCAAATAGCAATTGACCGTGCTAGGAAACATGCTTTAAACCTAGTAAGACTAGTAAAATATGGTAGAGAAGCATTAACACAATATGCAGGTAAGGGTCTTAGACAAGGCCGGCCAGATGTTGGCCCCCTTGTAGAGGAGTGAATAGGGTGTAAGAAATGGCTCAGATAAGTATAGTTGTAGCAGAGTTTAATTATGATATAACTTATTTAATGCTACAAAAAGCTCTTAATCATGCCAAGTTCTTGGGACTAAAAGTGACATATGTGTTCAAAGTGCCTGGTACATACGAGATACCATTCGCTGTAGCTAAACTATTGAACAAACCAGAAGTCGATGGAGTAGTAGTGCTTGGAGCAGTTATTAAGGGTCAGACAAAACACGATGAACTGGTTGCTGGTCAAACAGCACGCAAACTAATGGATCTAATGATCCAGTATGGCAAACCAGTGGGACTAGGTATCATAGGCCCTGGCGCTACTCGTATGCAGGCTTTAGAAAGGGTTGAAGACTATGCGAGGAGAGCTGTTGAAGCAGTAGCCAAGATGATTAATAGGACTAAATCACTGGAGCAAAAAACCTATTCAGGGGAGACAGTGTTTATTGAATAGCACAATCTCTCCCTAATAATTATTTTTCGTAAGAAGATGAAAGGGATTAAATGTGCCTAGAATAACCCTGCTTAAATTATTAAGGTATCGTGAATGGACAGAAGAGCTTGGATATGATAGAGAATGGATTATTCAAAGCAAACAAGCTAAAATGTATGATTTGATTCAATTATTGTTTTCTAAGAAGAACGGTTTTGCTTTTCCACTAAGATATGACTATTTCATAGCCTTGAGTAACGGTATTGATGAAAAAACACATTATGAAATATTGATGGAGGTAGACTCAGCAGCTCCTTATGGTATTAAAATGGTTTCTTTGGTACATAAGTACCCGGCTATTGCTCAATTAATTGCTTCGCATGTAATAAGAGAGAAGCCTGGTAAACTTGTGTTTTTTGAAGGAGATGAAGATAATAACGTGATAGTACATATTGATTTCAACGATATAACATCATATACAGAGATGACTAGTGTTTTTGAATCATATCTTAAGATCCAGTCTTTATATTACAATATATCGAAATATGCTTTCCAATTAGGAGGTATATCGACATATCTTGGCGGGGACAACATGTTGGTAATACTTCCTGAAGAGAAAATTGACAGGTTCCTTGAAAACCTTCCATATTACTTAAAGATCGGTGTTGGTGTATCAAGAGTACCCCGTAAAGCTTTATCTCTTGCATCAAAAGCTCTAACTATGATACGTAAAGGCGTTGTAAGGAAGAACTACCTTATTCTTCGCGATGAAAATGTTTGATGTCTAGATAAATAGTTAGTAGGATTAAAGCAATAGTGGCTATGACTAAGAAATAGTTAAGCGAACTTTCTTGAGAAATTACATTGTTTGGGATAAATGTTTCATTAGATGAAGTTTCTTCTCCCAGCTTTGTTGTGGTTATTGATGTATTAATATTAATTGGTGTTGTCGTATTGCTATGGTTTTGACTAGTTGTTTGTGAAGCTTCTATTATTTCGATAGGTATTATTGTTTTAGTAATTGTTAATTTTCCTGTAGGGTCCGATGCCGTGATGTAGATGTCAACTATTTTACTTATATTAATGTTCAGTATCGTTGTTTTCAGAGAGTAATATAATATAATTAAATGATCTTTGTTGGTCGCATTGATCTTTTCTATTCTGAGCAATGCTTTTCTATTGTTGCTAACAATGTATCCATTTAAACGCACTTTTTCACTATAGATTCCGTCAATTACTTTGAGTAGTATAGTTACTGTAATTGTGTTGCTCTTTTTATTATAAGTGGCTTTTTTATCAATGATTTGTATTATTGGTTTTTCTGTATCTACAATTATTGTGTTGTTGCTTATTCCGGATAGCTTGGCCTTGATTGTTTTATTCTTTACCTTTATTATGAAGATATAATTGTCGGCTAACTTATTATTAAATAATAATGTGTGCTTGGTGTAATTAACATGAATTATCCCAGATATGATCCTACCTTTAGTGATATTAGTAAATTCATTTCCAGACTTATATACTAAGAAATATGTTCCATTTAAAGGCTCTAGATACTCATTAATAACCCTATATTCTCCTTGGAGTGTTGTATAGTTTAACTTTATTGATATAATTTGTTCCTTAGTTGCTGACAAGTTTATGTAGCCATGATAGATTTCTCCATAGATCCAATACTTTATTACAAGGTATGGTTTATTTCCAAATAAATTCCTATCTATAAATATTTCAACGTATCCGCTGCTGTTTGTTGTATTAATAACTTCACATGTGCTATATATAGTTGGTTTAATTATAACTATGGCTTGCGATAAAGGAGTATCATCTAATAGCTTTACATAAAGTATTAATTTAATATAATTGTTCTCAGCTCTAGGAATAGGCATAAACATTATAATGGTTATTATTATTAACGCCGCTATTATTCTATAACTCATCTTATTAACCGTTAAGCGTATTTTACAGCACATTTAAAAATTGATAAAATATCCTTATAATTATATTATCCTAGAACTAGATTAAGATATCTTGATGATGACTGGTATTACCGGCGACTCTATTAGAGGATGAGCGTCCCCCTATGCTGATTCTTTATCATTCTAAGCAATAAACACAAATTGACATATAAATAGTTTTCAAGTGGTGGTTAAACTGATGAATGGTGGATGGTTGATAGTATATGTTACATCACCTAATTATGAAGAAGCTGAGAAATTAGCTCGTGGGATTATAAGTGAAAGGTTGGCAGCATGTGTTAACATTATAGATAATATCACGAGTATTTATTGGTGGAAAAACAATGTTGAGAAAGATAAAGAGGTATTGCTGATAATTAAGACCCATATGAGAGTTTTTAAGAAACTAGTAGAATATATTAAGAGGAATCATAGCTATGAAGTACCGGAAATAATAGCTATGCCGATCATAGCTGGTTATGCTGATTATCTGGAATGGATTATGAAAGAAGTTAAGGAAGAATAAAATAATCCTATTTAGCATGATCGAGGCCGGTTTTAGATTCTACAATCTCTATTTTTTCAAAAGCCTTGTTTTTCTTGGAGAAACCAATATAGACATTAATGATCTTCATGCTCTGGGTAATTTCTGGTTCAAACCTGCATTGACTCGTTATTTTTGAATTATTTATTAATATTGCTTCTATTTTCTTGAATCCCTTCTTTTCACAATTAATTACTCTTGCTTCTTTAACTAATCCATTCATTGCTAATGCTTCAATAAATCTAAGGGGGCAGTCTTCTCTACATATAATATATTGTTCTAGAAACGAGTAGTCATTAGTCATTATAGCAGCACCTTAAAAACACTTATTTAACTACTTGTATGAATACATTATTACTGCTAAGAATATAAAAATATGTGTTTATCACCTAATTCTTCTAATAATAATTCCTTCTTCTCTTGCTTTGAGCACAGCTTCTTTATCAATTCTAGGACCTGAACCATAGAGCAGTATCACAGGTTTTACATTATACTTCATAGCTATTTCTTTAGCCTTGGATATTACTTCTTCTCCATACTTCTTCTTTTTCCATAAAACTATTCCAGCATATTTAACATTCTTCCTAACAGCTATGAAGTCTACTCCTTTCAGAGGAGGATTTACTGTTACACTAAATCCTGCTGCAACATATCTTGTAGCTGCTTTTGATACAACATTCCTTTTTGAAAGCAATTTATTGATCACGAATCTACGCTTTGCCGTTGTCATCTCATTCACCCTGACTCATTAATTGTTTATATATTTCATAGAATATGTATCAAATATTCTTTTATAGTATAATTGAGTCCTCCCCTTTTTAACTATAACTTCTACCATTATCATTCTGGAAAATCCGGGGTTGTATAGGTGTATAATCCATGACTTCAAGTCTATTTGGTAGTAATGAACCAACAATAGGTGAGAAAATAAAGTCATGGTTCAAAAATGATAGAGAACCCATTGAGAAGAAAGCTATAATAGCACACTATAGGGTTAAAACAGCTTTAGGCAGAATAACAAATTATTTAGATAAATTAAACCAGAGAGATAGAGAGCTTTTCCAGAGAGTAGTCGAAGCACTGATCAAGAGGGATGAGAGAAAGGCAAAGATGTATGCAAAAGAAGTGTCAGAGATCAGAAAAGTAGCTAAACAGTTATTAACTGTTCAGTACGCTCTCGAACATGCAGCACTAAAACTAGAAACGTTCCTAATTTATGGAGGAGCAATGCGCGAGATCCAGCCAATAATAGGTGTTATGAAAGAAGCTATTGGCATCGTTAAACAATATGCTCCAGATATATGGATCGATCTACAATACGCTATAAGAGAACTAGAAGCTTCAATGTCTGCAGGCATAGCCGATATCTCGACAGAACTAGATGTAGGACTAGATGCAGAAGCAAGAAAGATATTCGAGGAAGCAAAGATAATGGCGGAGCAGAAGATGAAAGAACACTATGCAGAACTACCAAAGCTACTCGCTGAGGAAGAAGCAGAAAAAGCTGGAGAGGCTTCTCCATAAAACAATATAATTTATTTAAACATAAGAGTTTTTAAACAATAAAATATCCATATAGAATTAAACATGTTTTTTAGAGTGTTATTCCCAGTCTTTTCTCAGCTAATGGTAATAGTTGAAATTCTATTATTCTACCAAAGGTTCTCAGCAAGTATCTAAGTTCGGCTATTTTAGATACAATATCTTCGACACTTCCAACATCAACGCTTATCTTCATATTGTATTTAGTTAGTTCAAGAATAGTTGGTGATATTACTGCTTTAAAGTTCCTTGTCCTAACATATACTTTTCCGTCTCCTTTCTTATAGGATATTGTAATAGTATAAGGTTTACTTCTAACAATGACGAAAGAGTCCTTGTATAGAGCTAGGTAAAAGTATGGTCCGAATGCATATGTTTCTTTCTCTTCCTTACTAATTCTTTCTTCTACACCACCTAGAATCAAGTCTATATAGTTTAAGAGATCATATATTCTACTAGCTATGCTCACGATCTTAGCTTTGAGCTCTGCAGATCTAGATAATACTCTATTATCGATTCTCTGCATAGAGGATTTTACAACATTTCTTGCCTCAGTTAATACAGCTATATCCATAAATAATTCCCCTCCTATATTCGCTTCTTTTTACCAAATTATCAACACACTATTATGAGTGATAGAGAGTTAAATAAATTAATGCCACGATATTTTATTTCCACAACTTATAGATCTCGTCTATAATGTCTTTTTTGACTTCGTACATTTCTATATTTGATTTAACAATAACTCTACCATAGGGATCAGCTTGTTTTATTTCTCCTATAATGGAGTACTTGTATCCTTTATCTTCGAGGACTTGTGTTGCTTCATCTAGATATTTTTCAGGTACTGTTGCAATCAGTAACCCGCTACTCAGTATTCTCAATGGGTCTAAACCGAGTTTTTTAGTTATTTCTTCTACAATATGATCTATTCGTATATTGTCTCTGTATACTATGATTAGGGTCTTACTAGCTAAGGCTATTTCTCTTAGACCCTGTAATAGTCCTCCTTCTGTTGGGTCATGCATGCTATTTGCATAGTACTTTATAGATAATGCGGTATTTACAACACTTATCTCGTAAGCATATTTCTTAGCTTCAGTGATTATGTCTTTACTTATTCCAAGCGATAATAGTTTCTCCTCAAAGTCCCACGCTATAACACCTACTCCTTCACCACCAACTCTGCCTATAGCAAGTATTTTGTCCCCTGGCTTAGCATTCCTTGTAAGAACAACTCTGTTAGTTGAGTACCCAATTGCTGTCATGGATATTATTGGTCTAGGCAAACCAGGCGTGATCTCTGTGTGTCCACCCACAATAACTCCATTTAGAGACTTAGCCGCTTCCCCCATTTCAGCAAAAATCTTTTCAGCATCATTAATACTCGTGCTAGGAGGTAGTAAGACTACTGGGAGGAACCATCTAGGCCTAGCCCCTCTTACAGCTATATCATTGGCTGCAACGTGTATTGATAACCAACCAATACGCTTAGTAGCAGCTGTTATAGGATCGCTATGTATTACTAAGAAGCCGTCTTTGAACCTTATAATAGCTGCGTCTTCACCAATATTAGGACCCACTATTAAATCAGGGTCTTTTGTTGGTAAGTAGCTTAGCAGTCTTGATAAGATATTCCATGGAGGCTTTCCTTCTTTAAGAAACTGTTTTTCTTGCAAGCCTGTATCGCCCCTTCCTTATACATTCTTTACAAACATATGATACAGTTGAAACCTGTATTAAGCAATCCTCGCACCCAGAACGACCACACACCATACAATAACCTATAGAGAGGTTCTTTCCACATATTTCGCAAAGAGCACTTGAACAAACCTTACATAGTTTCTTTTCATGATCATAGTCTTCTTCACAAACTTTCCTACCACATAATCTGCATTCGTACTTAGCAGGCTTCATGCCACAAATATCGCATAGCTCCAAAGCTAATCCCTTCAAAGACAATATAAATAATTGACGATACTCTCTCAAAGTGTTCATGTGAACAACAATTATGTATAAGTATCCATATAATTCTTTAGTTATGGGGAATAAATATTGTGTAGAAGAATATATAGAGTAAAAATACCAAAGTGCCTAGACGTAGTTATTTATGGAGATACAGAGAAAATTCTATCACTTCTCAAATATATTATAGAACATAATATTTGTGATAAGAACTCTAAACTTTATATTCATTTTCTGAAACAAGGTGAAAACGAGCTTATCGATGAAAAACTTGTTCTTTCTACTCGCTTAGATGAATTCAGAGAAGATATGCTTTCCTCACATAATCAGTCATAATTTTTTCAACATAGGATTCCTCAATAACTCCCTCATTAATTAACTCATTTATTCTGCGAGGAATATCCCATGGATAAGAAGAAACTCCTGGTCTTCTTGGATCATCTATGAAGTCTGATTCAACCAACACCCTACGCCTGTGTTTCTCGCTCAAAGTCTTCCTAAGCATTCTCTGTTTTGCTGGAATAGTATACCAGAAACCAAGGGTTTCAGCCCATTTGCTCGTTTCATAATCAACATGGTGTAGAAAGACTTTATCCTTACTAATCCCTGATAACTTGATCAACTCCTCTATAGAATGAACAGTTGTCCATCCTCCCTGCTCTAGGTGGAGATGAACGATCATATCATGATCTTTTGCGTACTC
>JAGGVR010000101.1 GCA_021157925.1 Staphylothermus sp.
CACCATTATCTATTGGAAGATATGATGCAATTATTCCTTCGAGGTAAAATCTCCGAGTCAGTTCTGGGTTGATACTGATATCCAGTATGGTATCCAGTACTAAGAATAACGCGAAATCATCAAGCTCGTATTTTATCATCTTGAAGAACTCTTTATCAACACCACTTATATCAGAAATGATCACATCTGCGTGAACAACTGAATCAACTTCTTCATAATCAGAATAAAGAATTTTTACGACTTCTTTTGGAAGTGTACTAAAAATGCTGATTTTCCCCTCGCATACTAGCTCAATACTTTTCAATAAGATATTAAGCAAATAGCTTGTCTGATAATATGCCATTATTTATCGCCTAATACCGATATAGATATTTAACTAATTATTAGTAAAAACTATCTGAATGCACATCGCTTCACTAAGTATTTATTTTCTGATGTTTTTCAAAGTATTTATAATGGTATCTGGTTTTCACGAACATGGGGTTTAGGGTAAAGTTTATTTATTTAACCATATATGTGTCAATACATCTAGTATTTGTTTGTATCGTTAATATTTCGTATAAGTATTACATAGGAGCAATGATTTCTGAAATAATAGTTTATATTTATTTAATATAATGAACTCAAAAATGATTAGTCACAACAAGTTCTCTATAGGTGTATCATATGAGTGAAGATATTCGAGTATTCGATAAGCTAATCCATGAAATGATCGGTAAGTATCTTGAACTAAACCCAGTCATGGGGACCTCTCTAGGATTACATGAGTATGATTCACTTGTAGTAAGAATTGATAAGAAATGGCTTGAACAAGTAGACAAACTATTAGATGAAGCATTAGAGGAGCTTTCAAAAATAAATCCTGAAAATCTTGATAAGGCTAGGAGAATTGATTATACAGTACTAGTTAATAGTTTGAAGCTATCCAAGAAGGAAATGAAGGAATGGCCATTGATCAAGATGATGCCCTCAGGTGTATTTAATTTCGGGGAATACTTTACACCTCTAATTACGCGTTCATATCTTCCTAGAGAACATGTATTGTTCTCAATAGAGTCTAGACTCGTTAGAGCAGAGGATATATTACTTGGACCATTTGAGCTCTTAGAGGAACCCTATCAGCTTTGGCTGGATCTGTCTCTACAGGTAGCACAAGGCAATAAAGCACTCCTACAACTCATCAAAGCATATGGGCAGAGACATGGAAGAGACTGGTCAAAAGAAGTAGAAGACGCACTAGATAAGCTAGAGAAAGCTATAGAGATGATCAAGAAGTATAGGGAAAAAGCTAAGCCTGGATTCAAACCCATTGGTAAAGAATTGTTCGAGGAAAGACTAAAGCTAAGCTTCATACCAGAATCTGCCGAAGAAATTAGGCAACTGGGATATAGAGAAGCTGAAAAATATCGTAAAATGATAATGGAAGTAGCTAAGGAAATAGGAGCTAATAGTATAGAGGAAGCACTAGAAAAGATAAAGACTAAACACCCCAAGTCTCCAGAAGAAGTTTTCGAGTATTATAAGAAAGCAATAGAGATGACTAGGAAATTTATTGTTGAGAAAAACATTATTGAGCCACCTATAGGAGAAGACATAGAGATCATTGAGACACCACCACATTTGAAACCCTATATACCGTTTGCAGCATATATTAACCCAGAGATCTTCCATTATAGTAATACAGGATTATACCTTGTCACAAAACCAGAAAACGAAGAAATGCTAAAACACTTCAACTGGTACGACGTACTCAATACAACCGTTCACGAAGCATATCCGGGTCATCACATCCAATTATGCTATGCAAAGAACGCTCCAACGTTGCTGAGGAAAACATATTTCCAGCCAACAGAGTTCATCGAGGGATGGGCGCATTATACTGAGTGGTTAATGCTTGAAGAAGGCATAGATACTAGCCCAGAGTATAGGCTCAAGGTACTACATGATGCCCTCTGGAGAGCTGTCAGAGTATACGTGGATGTAGAGCTTAGCACAGGTATGATAACATTCGAGGAAGCTGTACAGAAACTAGTTAAAGACGCGTATCTACCCCAAGATGGTGCTGTAGGAGAAGTTCTCAGATATACATTCAGTCCAGGGTATCAGTTATGCTATAACTATGGTAAGAGGAAAATACTAGAGCTCAGGGAAAGAGTTAAGCAACTACTTGGAGAGAAGTATTCACACAAACTATTCCATAAACTATTACTAGAAGAAGGAAACCTTCCTATCAATATATTATCAGAAATAGTATTAGAGAAAGCAAAGAAGTATGCTTCTAAATAATCTTTTTATGCTCCATAGACGTATATACAGGTTCAGATTGATGGATTTAAATGCATAAGCGATCTATTCATGGAAATTTTTACCAATTTATCTTTTATTACTCATTTATTATTGGATCATAATAGTGCGAGTGGAGTACGTTCAGGCTTTAAACAATATGTTATAACCGGGATATATGGGAGAGATCTTGGGAAATGAAATGGGTAGAAATACCACGCCCAGCAAGACACTATATATTGTACCATACCATTATTTCTCCCATTCTTATCGTATGGTATATGCTCCCAGTCTATCTATTCATGACTGGTTATACCGTTCTTGAAGTAGGGATAATTTATTCTGCTGTACATATTGCCTCCATACCATTAACTATAATGTTTGGTAAGCTCTTCGAGAAAATTAGTCTTCGTAAAGGACTTGTTCTCATTGATGCATTAGATGGTATTGCTTATTCATTATATGGTTTAGCTTATGGACCAATAGCTCCGATAACATTGTTTCTAGGTATGCTTATTGAGAAGTTTTCCTTCATGCTTTACCCATTATACCCAGCAGTTGAGAAAATTCTCTACCCACAGGATAGATTGGAAGAAGTATTTGCATGGCATATGAGGCTACCAATGATCAGCGAGATAATAGGCTATACAGTACTAGGCTATTTATTCGGATACGTCTTCAATACTCCTTTCTACTATAGAATGGGTTTCTTATGCTTCGCGGCTTCTTCAGTCTTTACAATAATTTATCTCATAAAGTTTTACCTCCATTGAATAAGGAGGAGAGAATAGAATCAACAGGATTTGTCTTCAGAATAGATAGGGAGTTTAAATACATATTATTGATCGAGGCACTAACTACTCTTGCATGGGGACTTGCCCCAAGCATAGTGTTCCTGAACTATGTGATCAATGTTTTAGGCAAAACTCTCTTCGAGGCAATGCTTGCCGAAGTATCTGTTTCGCTTGGTGGATTAATAGCTACTTATATCACGGAAAGAGCTGGTAAGAAACATGCTAAGAAATTCATGGTTATAGGTTTTGCTTTAATCGCTCTATGGGCATTCATTATGCTTCTACAACCACCAATAATCATCGTGATCCCGGCATACTTTGTCATGAAACTAGGCGATACACTAGTATTCCCATACTATAGGTCTTAGTTATTCAGCAAAATACCAAAAGACAAAGCACCTACTGTTTTCGCCGCATTATCCAGTTATGATAAAGTCATTAACTTGTTTACTCCTCTCATAGCCTCCTTTCTAGCAACAATTCAACCAGTACTACCATATGGGGCATCACTAATATTATTCATAATGGTTGCCTTAGTAATTTTCACAGTATACAATAAATAGAATAATAATAATGAATTAATCTATTTTCTCAACAACTTTGGCGTGCTGAAGAAATCATCAGGCACCAGTTTCTTCCTAGGATCCTTGAATAAGACAACGGAAGCCACTCTTTGTTGTCTATGAATACTTCTAGGTACGATATCTACATCCTTAAAGAATACCCAGCCAAGAGATGCTAGGCCTGCTAAATCCCAATATCTTAAATCTAGTTCTCCGATCTCTTTAAAACCTGGTAATAGACAGAAGTATCTTTTGAAGACTCCTCTCTTCCAGTCATATCCACTATGAATATTTGCTAATTTTCCTTCCTTAGTTTCTCCTTCGATAAGGAAGTCTTTATACCCCATCAAATAAAATGTACCATATACTCTATCACCTTCCTCCATCAATAACAATCCATTAGGCTTAAGTAGGTAAGATATATTGGAATAAGCTTTAACCATGTCCCATGCATTGAGATGAGGTGCTGAACTACCCCATATCAATGCTATATCATAATAATCTTTCCTATCCTCTAGAGTCAAGTATAGTTCCCTTATATCAGACTCAATTATCTCGACCTTTACTTTATCCTCTATTCTTGCCTTCCTCAGCCATTGATATACTTTTTCTAAATCACTTCTTCTAATATCTACGAGGGTGAGTTCGGGAGTGATTCCTAGACCTACTAGGCTTTTAGCTATAGCTGCTCCTGCAATACCTGTTCCAGCCATTAAGTCTATGATACGTAGTGTGTTTAGTTTGCTTATTTCTTCGAAGAAGTCATGGTTTTCATAGAGGTATCTAAATATGGATACAATGTCTTCAAATCTCTTTATAGCTACGGGGTCTTCTGGATCCATTGGCCACAGATTGAGGGCGTATAGTTTTTCTAAACTATTCAAATAAATCACCGAACATATTATTAATAATGTATTAGCTGGTGAATATATACATGTTTGTTTAAAAAAGCTATATTTTTAACCTTAACGATACCCAATAATATTAATGTTGAGTATAGAAAACTAAAGGTTTGTCTTAGTGTTTATTTGAGGAGGGGAATCGTTGACTAATAAATATCTATTTCCATTAATATTGTTATCAATTATATTTTCTATTTGTACCTCTGGATTGTTTTATTCATCAACATCAACATATACTTATAGATTTAACTGTAATGGTTATGGAGAAGTAACGATTACTATTACTAATTTAACGAATTATTTCTCGGTCCCAGTGTATATTGATAAATTTGCTCTTCTAGAAACAATAATAGTTACGGATGATGAAGGCAATTTATTGCCTTATGACTTATTAAACAAGACAACTCTCTTAGTGTATACCTATAATGAGACTGATACCATCATAGTATCGTATACATTAAACAATTTCTCGATAAGAAATAATGTTTTTGAAGCAATCATTACTCCAAAAGCTCAATCAAGCATTATATTGCCAAAAGAAGCTGGATTAATATACTTTAATGGAACAGCTGAAGTAAGCATATATGATGAATTCATCACACTACGTTATGATTCCCCGGGTACATATCTTATAGAATATATTTGTGAAGCGACTCAACCAATAATCACCTCTACGTATCCAAGCCCGTCTACTAATACAGGTATTAATGTGTTCTCAAATACGCAAAACCTTACATGGATAATCACAGGAATAGTAATTGTGGTTTCCTTACTTCTTTATGTATTCTATAAAAGGAGTAGAAAAGTAGAAGCAGTTATAACAACGAGCGAGATCGATGAAAGAGATATTGAAATAATGAAAGCTCTATTGGAAGGAAAAGAAACAATCTCAGGATTAGCGAAAAAACTGGGAATAAGTAAATCAATTGTTTGGAGAAGAACAAATAAACTAGCAGAACTAGGTTTCATAGAGAAAGAAACAAGGAGAGGAAAAACGCTTCTGAGCTTAACTGAGAAAGGACGAAAATTAATTGAAAGAGAAGAGAAACGATGAACTCAACGGTTTCAATCCGCGTTCCATATGTGTTCCATTAGGTGTTCTCTCTATGTGTTCTGAGGGGTTCTTAAACAAAACTGGTAGGGATAAATAGGAAATGAAAACCTGGAATGGTGAACAGACATGTATGTTAAAACCATTGGACTAACCACTCTATTAGTGCTCCTGGTCAGCCTCATAGCACCTCTAGGTATAGCGTCAACAAGCACCTGGAGCCAATCAACTAATACAAATGTAGGAGGAACATATTCAAAAATACTATTGAAAACTATTGAGAAATGCGAAAATCTCTTAAAGAGATTAGGTGTACCAGAGGATTCTAAAGAATGGAGAATGCTTAATGAAATAAAGGACTTATATGCTAATCTTGTTGAAGCTGAGAAAAACAATGACTATGCTTCAGCCAGGAAGATCTTTAGAAAAGCAATGGAGAAAGCAAGAGAACTAACTAGATTAATAACCCTTACCGGCGAGGAAGATCATGTCGAGCAATTAGAACATATTATAAGAATATTAGAAAAAGCAATTAACAATACTCAAAAACTAATCAATAAATCACTTGAGAAAAACATTATCAACGATACACTAGCTGAACAATTAAGACAAGAATTAGGAAAAGCTATTGCAAAACTAGATGAGCTAAAAGACTACCTAGAAGAATTAAGAAATAACGAGACTGAATGGGATCCCGAATACGTAAATGAAACAGTCCATGAAATATGGAGTATAATAAAGGATGTAAGAAGAACAATCTTCGAAGAAGTATCCAAGGCAATAACTGATAGATTAAGGGAAAAAGCAAAAGAACTAATCGACATCGCTGAGAATCTTTTATCAGAACTCAGAAAGAAAGAAGAATTCTTCAGAGAAAAGAACCTTACTAGAATAGCTGATAAGATCGACGACATGGTTACAAGGCTTGAAAACGAGATTAACCCATTAAAACAAGTCGTTGAAAACGCTTCAGCCAGACCCGCTGATCTATTAAGACATGTTGAGAGAGTAACTATTACAATGTATACTATCAACACAGCATTATCAATACTATTAGATTTCACAGACGAAGCCGCGAAAATAGCTGATCATGTAAGCGGGCTATTATCAAGACTCAACGAAGCTATAAACAGAATAGAAGAGAAAGTAAAGGGAGAAAACATATCTAGCGACTTAAAAGAAAAACTACTAGAAATACTTAACCTAGACCATAAACTAGTTAATGACCTCAAGGATCTAATATACGCAGCTGCTTCAGGAAACAAGGACAGATATTTTGAAGTCATAAATGAAATCAATGAGACGGGACATCTTATCAAGGAAAAAGTAGATGAGATCAAAAACGCTGCAAATGAAACGATAAGTATAAGGATAATCCTACGTCTTCAAGCAAGAATTGCAGACCTCACAATAGACCTAGTTAAGAAATCAATGTTTATGCTAGTAGCTGTTGAGAGATCCGAGGAAGAAAAATCACGTGATCTTAGCAGAGCCTTAACGATCGTGATTAACAAGTTAGAAGTAGTTATCAAGATAAGCAATGCAATTAAGTGCAAGATCGGTAATGAGACAATAAGATACTTAGAAAAAGCCTATAACGACCTCTACGCCGCGAAACAATACATAATAAACAAGGACTTCGAGAAAGCAAAGAACAAACTAGAAGACGCATCAAATAACTTACAGAAAGCATTAGAGAAACTACCCGAAAATAAGAGACTTGATTGTCTAAGAAAAGATATTATCATGATAAAGAAGCTCATAGACATTATGATAAATGTTCTAGATAGGTAATGATGGTGGACAAAAACATATTTAAAACATTTTTTCTTTGTCTCCTTAACCATTATTTATTTATGATCATTAGCTCGACAAATACCTCTTTTGGATCAACCCTTTTTTCTAACTCTATGTCTTCACCAATATAATCTGTTCCCGGTACCGGTTCGATCGTTTCTTCATGTATAAGTCTTTTCTTCTCAAATATTCTGATAATTATGTAGACGTGTCCTAGGTCCTCTAAGCTTATTTCTCTCGATAAATGAGCATATATACTTATAATTATCCTGTCATCTGTTTTGCTTATGTTTATTTGAGGAGCACCAATAATCCTTACACAGTTTTCCCTACAATATATATCTTCATTACTTCCTTCCATCAATTATTGACACCCTATTCTACGGTGTTGATTATTCTCTAAGGACATGATATAGTTTATTAAACATTATCATTTAACAAAGAAGCTTCATCCGTATTTTCTCCGCTTACTCTGGGGTTATTCTTTTATACCTACACGGAGACTCAATGTTGAGTACAGGTGATTATGATGCGCCAAACAATTTAGTTAAAGACTATGTATGTATAAAAATAGTGTCTCCTGGTTCTATAGCTAATATTGGTCCTGGCTTCGATATTCTTGGTTTATCAATCAATAACTTTAAAGACACTATTCTAGTGGAGGCTTGGCCTGGTAATGGAGAAGTAATTGTCGAGTCTTATGGCTATAATGTACCTAGCGGTGAGAATAATCTGGCATACTATGTTGTTAAAGCCTTTTTAAAGAAATATGATGTAATAGGAGTAGATATTCGTATAAGAATACATAAGGGTGTGCCACCGAATAGTGGTCTCGGTAGCTCTGGTGCATCAGGAGCAGGAGTAGCTTATGGATTATTCACTATATTTAGACCAAGTTTTTTGGAGAAAGAACTATTATACATAGCTGGTAAGGGAGAAGAATACGTTGCAGGCACCCCTCACTACGACAATGTTGCAGCGAGTCTTTTTGGAGGAATAGTTCTCATAGATCCTCTGGATATGTCTGTGTATAAGTTTAGGCTAAGCAATCCACCTAGAATCGTTATTGTTAAGCCATACATTAATGGATTAGATAAGAAGACAAGATATGCTAGACAAATACTGCCGAAACAAATAGATTTGAAAACACACGTTGTCCAAACGAGTTTGTTATCTAAACTGTTGCTTGGTATAATTACTAATGATCTCGAAATCTTAGGAAAAGCTATTAATCAAGACTATATTGCTGAACCCTATCGCTCAAAACTGATCCCCTATTATTGGGAAGTGAAAGCTATTGCTTTGAGACACGGTGCTTTAGGAGTAAACATAGCTGGTGCTGGCCCATCAATCTTCATGCTTGTAAGAGACCAAGAAGATGCTGAGTATATAGCAGGGATTGTGAGGGATTATTATTATTCAAAAAACATACCGGTAGAAGTCTTCATTACCACTCCTAATCCTTGGGGAACACGTATAGTTGAAAGGTGTTGTTAATGAACATCAAGATATTCATTAATGGCTTCGGATGTGTTGGTAGAGCACTTGCAAAGATCATAGTAGAGAAACGAGATGTTATTGAGAAAAAATATGGATTAAGGATCGAAGTTGTTGCTATCAAGGATTCGCGTGGAGCGGTGTTTTCTAGTGAAGGATTAGATATAAATGACTTGTTAAAGCTGATTGAATATCCTAGATCATCTATTGGATTATATGAACCATATGGTAGGATGGATATTGGCTTAGATGAAATATATGATCAGTGCTCTCCCGATATACATGTAGAGTTAACTCCCTCAAACTATGATGGAGGAGAACCAGGGATTAGTAATGTTCTCTATGCCTTAAAGAGGGGAGCTAATGTTGTATTAGCAAATAAAGCTGCACTTGTCTACAAGTTTAGAGAGATCATGGGTATAGCGAGGAAGAAAGGATTAGTGGTCAAGTATAAGGCAACTGTAATGGGTGGTACACCATTTATAGATATCTTGCTAAGTCTTAAAACAATCCATGTATCAAAAATATATGGTATCCTAAATGCTACTACCAATTACGTATTAACATATATGCATAGACACTTGGTTGATCTTGATGAAGCACTTGGAAACGCTAAAAGTATAGGTATTGCTGAGAAAAACCCCATATACGATATCGAGGGAATTGATGCAGCCGCCAAACTAGTAATCATGAGCAATACTCTCGGAATACCTTTAGGAATCAATGATGTTATGAGAACAAGTCTCAGGAACGTATCTTTGAAAGACATAGTCGACGCATTACGGAAAGGCGAAGTAATCAAATATATTGCTCAGATCGACTTTGAGGAACAACTCGCCGAAGTTGCTCCGAGAAGAATAGAATCTAATAACATGCTAGCAGGCATTGATGGATTAATGAATGCTGTAGTAATCGAGCATGAATACGGTAACATCTTCTTCTCTGGTAAAGGGGGTGGATGTAGAGAAACTGCTTCAATGGTTCTCGAGGATATATTATCAGCTTCTATGAGAGGTGTGTAAAGAAATGTATGCAGTTGTAAAAATTGGTGGGTCTTTGTTAAAATCTATCGACTCATATATTCATAACGCTTTAAAGATCATGGAGGTGTTTATCGAAAAGAATGTTTATCCATTGATCATAGTGTCTGCACCTAAGGGTTTAACTAATATACTATATGATACTGTGAACAATGATCCCAGCAAAATAAGACAAGTTGAGGAAAGAGTTTATGACCTCATTAGCGAAGTCGATAACGAGGCTTTCAGACGTAAGATCGAAAGCATTCTTCTAAAAGCCAAATCTATACTGAATAATAAGAAAGGTATTGATCATGTGTTGAAACCAGCTGTTATCAGTATTGGGGAAAGGATCAGTAGGGTATTGATGGAATATGTATTGGATTATATTGGTATTGAAACTATTGGTTTAGATGCCAGAGACTATATTGTTACCGATAATAATTATTTGGATGCACGAATAGATTTGAAGAGAACGAAGCATAGGATTAATTGGGTTAAGAAATTACTACGTGATGGAACCGTTCTTGTGATGGAGGGGTTTATTGGTTCAAGTATTGAAGGCTATACTACATTACTTGGTAGGGGTGGTTCGGATTATACTGCTGTTGCTGTAGCTTCTGTATTAGGTATCAATGACGTATACCTTGTCACCGATGTCGATGGTATTATGAGCATTGATCCAAGAATAGATCATAAAGCAGTTATAGTTAGAGAACTCTCCTATGACGAAGCGATAGTCGCTGCAGAGCATAGAGTTAAGGGATTCAATAAGAAATCATTCTATCCTCTCATCGAGTACTATAATAATATAGTTGTACATGTGGGTTCATGGACTAAGTTTGGAACTATTATTAAGAAGAAAGTGAAAACGTTAGGGAAACCAAAGGTTCTAGGGGTTAGACAATCTGCATCCTATATGGCGCTTATTGGTGGTTGTTCAAGTAGTTCTCTGATTGTCAAAAAGGTTCTTGACGTATTATTAGAGGAGGGAATAAGTATTCATGAAATACAAGCGTATAGTGAAAAACCATTATCTATTCTCAAAGTATCCCATGAAGAATTAGTTTCGGCTTCAAGAATCATTCATAGGGAAATAGTTTTGGGTGAGCAAAGTGTCTAAACTCCATGTGGCTGTTCTAGGAGCTACCGGAATAGTTGGTCAGAGATTCTTATCGCTCTTGTACAAGCATCCATGGTTTGAAATAACACTAATTACAGTATCAAGAAGTAGGGCCGGAAAGAAATATAGCGAAGCCGTAGAATGGGTCATAAGTAATGATGTCCCCGAAGAATTAAAGGAGATGCGGCTACAGGAACTTAGTATTGAGAAAATAGTAGCTGAAAAACCAGATGTAGTATTTGTAGCTCTTCCCAGTAGCGTAGCAGTAGATATAGAACCTATGCTTGCTAAGAAAGGCTTAGTGATAGTTTCTAACGCTAGTTGTTTTCGTAGAGAAAAGGATATCCCAGTGATTATTCCTGAAATAAACTCTAAGCATTTAGATATTATTGATTATCAAAGACAAAAGAGAGGATGGGAGGGATTCATAGTAAAGGTTCCGAACTGTACCTCAGCAATACTATCATTATCGCTTAAACCAATACTTGATATATATGGTATTAGTGAAGTATATGCTGTATCGATGCAAGGCTTATCTGGTGCCGGGCTTCATGGAGTAGCAGGTCTTGAGATCATTGATAATATCTTACCCTATATACCTGGTGAGGAGGAGAAGTTAGAGTATGAGCCTAGGAAAATACTTGGCAAGACAAGAAATTGTGAAATAATAGAAAGAAACGATATAAGGATCTATGCTAGGTGTACGAGAGTACCAGTTCTAGAAGGACATTCCATATCAGTACTTGTAAAAACATATAACGAACCCAAAAATATTGATGAGATCATAGATATATATGAAGGCTTCAAGGGATTAAGGGGGCTTCCAACAGCTCCTGAAAAACCAGTAATTGTTCATAGAAGTAATAACAGGCCTCAACCCAGACTCGATAGAATGAATGGGAACGGCATGAGCGTGTCAGTTGGTAGAATCAGTATCTATAAGGGAGAGAAGAAGATCAAGTACTTCGTAGTAGGAAGCAATACGATCAGAGGAGCTGCTGGAAACGCTGTCCTCATAGCCGAGCTCTTAAAGCAGAGAAAAATGATCTAGTATAAGAGGTGTGAACATGGGTTTTCATTATAATATCTGGAATGTCGTTAAGAAAGGAGTATATCTTAAATGCATAAACTGTGGCAAAGAATTTGAGCCGCAACCTTATTTGTTTAAATGCCCGAAATGTAGTTCATTACTAGAAGTTATTGTACCAGAACCTCATCTGGATTGGGAAAAGCTTAGTGGTCGAAAACCGGGTGTGTGGAAATACAGGGAATTATTACCTATACGGGAAGATATCGAACCAGTATCTCTCGGTGAGGGAGGTACTCCTCTAGTACCCTTGAAGAGAGTAGTCCTACGAGATACAGGTAGGGATTATAGAATATATGCTAAGTTTGAAGGAGCTAATCCTACTGGTAGCTTTAAGGATAGGGGAATGACTGTTGGTATAACCCTTGCTAAGTATCTAGGGTTTAAGGGAGTAATAGTAGCTAGTACTGGGAATACATCTGCATCAGCAGCTGCTTATGCTGCTAGAGCTGGGTTGGAATGTCTCGTTGTCTTGCCCAGGGGAAAAGTCGCTAGGGGAAAGCTTTCCCAGGCAATTCTTCATGGTGCACGAATAGTAGAGGTTGAAGGCAGTTTTGATAATGCGCTAGAGTATGTTATGGAGAAGATATTCGGGTCTAGCGAGCATAGTTATTATCCCCTTAACTCGCTTAACCCCTGGAGGCTTGAGGGACAGAAGACCATTGCTTACGAAATAGTAGATGAACTAGGACGTGTTCCGGATTACGTTGTTGTACCTGTTGGTAATGCTGGCAATATATCGGCTATATGGAAGGGCTTCAAAGAACTATACATGTTCGGTTACATTGATAAACTTCCAAGGATGATTGGTGTACAAGCTGAGGGGGCATCGCCTCTAGCAAATATGTGGGAGAACAAGGGAAAGAAACCACTCTTCGTTGATAAGCCTGAAACAATAGCTACAGCTATAAGGATCGGGAAACCAATTAATTGGATGAAAGCTGTAAGAGCGGTTATAGAATCTAACGGGATGTTTCTGAAGGTAAGTGATGAAGAGATAATAGAAGCATTAAGGAAGATCGCTAGGTATGAAGGAATAGGTGTTGAACCAGCTAGTGCTACAGCATATGCTGGTTTTCTCAAACTAGTTGAAAAAGAAACTATAAGCATAGATGAGATAGGTGTACTGGTACTTACGGGTCATGCATTAAAAGATCCCGATACTATAAATTCTCTATAATTACTAGATAATAGTTTTCTTTATTTATCATATGTAAAATACTATTATTGTGGTAGGCCTTTGAGACTGTTGATCGATAATGAATACTGAATTGTTGATACTGCTAGATCTAGCGATTGTTATCGTGCTGGCTAAGTCGTTGGAAGAAATAATTGTTAGACTAGGACAACCACCTATACTAGGAGACCTACTCGCAGGCATCATTATAGGCCCAACTGTTCTAGGACTTGTAAAGGCCACTCATAACGTCGAAGTGGTAGGCTGGCTCGGCATTGTGGTGTTGATCTTCCTTGCTGGTTTAGAAACAGATATCGAAGCTGCTAAAAAATATGGACTAAATGCTGTATTTGTAGCACTCGGAGGCG
>JAGGVR010000143.1 GCA_021157925.1 Staphylothermus sp.
CACCTAGGTGTCTTGAAATAGTTAAGTGTATTATGCCGAAGCTTAGAGAAGCAGGTTTATTCGTCAACTCTATGTGGGTCGATGACTTAGTTAAAGAGCTTAAGATAAAGACAGACCTAGTAATCAGTGTTGGTGGAGATGGTACTCTTCTGAAAATATCAAGGATCTTTCAAGATATTTCACCCTTAATACTCCCTGTTCCATGTGGTAGAAGAACCGTTTTATACGAAGACATAGGTCCTTCGCAAATAGATACAGTTATCGAGAAATTATTGAATGGGGAGTTCGCTATACAATTACTTGACAGGATACGTATTCATTATGAAAACTCCGATTATCACGCACTAAACGAGATAGCACTAATATCTGTTGATAGGGGCAGAGTAGTAGGATTTGACATCTATATTAATACTTTGAGTACTGTTTCAAAGTACCATATTGAAGGAGACGGATTGATCATCGGGCCTTCTACGGGTTCAGCAGCATATAATTTATCAGCACGCGGTCCCTTGATCGATTATGGTTTAGAGGCAATATTCATAACTCCTATAAACCCCATGGAGCTTAATATCTCTCCAATAATCGTTCCACCATTAAGCAAAGTTATAATTGAGACAAAAGGATTCACAGAAATATATATAGATGGTGAGAAAACAGATATTCTGGGTTCTGGAAAGAAGATCTACATAGAGCTGAGTCATACTCATCTAAGACTCATAAGGCTTAAAGATAAGAAAAACTATGTAAGTGATGTATTTGAGAAGAGGAGAGTCAAGTTCAAACTATGTGAAGTCTAGGAAGAAAATACTTGTTCTTGACACCTCTGCTCTTCTTGCAAAATACCAGTTACTACTGCCACATAGCGAGTATGAGATAATAACTACTAGTAAAGTCATAGATGAAGTAAAAGACTTTGAAAATAAAGATGCTGTATTACTAGCTATTTCTCTCAATAGAGTAAAAGTAATTGATCCCCCATCTAAAGCATTACGTGAGGCCGAGAAAGTAGTGGTAAAAATAGGAGAACATACTTCTTTATCGCAAACAGATATTAGTGTTGCAGCATTAGCTCTTCACTACGTATTCTTGGGATATAAGGTTATTGTTATAACAGATGATTATGCTTTGCAAAATCTATTGTTTCATCTAGGTATTTCTTTTAAGCCGTTAAGAACGAGAGGGATTAGAGAAGCTAGGAAATACAAAGTATATTGTCCTAAATGTGGATATGTTCCAAGAGATCCTAGTGAAACTATATGTCCAATATGTGGGTCTAAGCTTGAGGGAAAGAAAAGAACTAAGAAGCAGTAGGAGATAGTACTGCTATAAAATACCCATTGAGATCTATTGGTTTAAGAGGATTAAATCTATACACAACAATATCGTCGTAATAAACCTTATCTGCATAAGGTATTCTGCCTAAATCAATAGTTTTCATCCCTAGTTTTCTAACTGCATATAATATGTTTCCTTCATTTTCCTCCCATGTTAGAGTACATGTAGAGTATACTATAGTTGTCTCTTCGCCAGCGATTCTCTTAGCGGTATTTAGGAATTGTCTCTGGTAGAGATATGAATTAATAATATCCTTGTACTGTGTTGTTATCTCTATTTTTGGTCTCACACCTAGACCTGTACAAGGAGGATCTATAAGGATCTTATCCGGTTTTCCAACTAGATCTAAATCTATGTGAATATATCTAGAGTCAAGAGGTAGTATCAAAACATTCTTATATAGATCTAGGCGTGTCAAGGTTTTTCTAACAACTTCTGCTTTTTTAGTATTCCTTTCCAAAGCTAATACCCTACAAGCACCACGAGATAATTGTACAATGTGACTCGTCTTTCCTCCAGGAGCAGCATTCATGTCTATAACTAATTCACCAGGTCCAGGATCAAGGATTTTTGTTGTTATGATAGCTGGTAAGCTCTGTGGATAAAACAATCCTTTCGAATACTCTGGTAAATCCCTGATAGCTGGGGCTCTATATATTGACAATATGTTTTCTCCAACAATCCCTTTACGCATATGTTTTAGTTTCTCAGATGATACCAGTGTTTTAACAATAGCAACTGGTCTATAATTAGGTGCTAATACGGTGACTTCTTCTCCTTCATTAAACTTGTCATATTTTATTATCCCTGGCCTGTAAAGACTTGCACCAATCATTATTGATTCTGCTGCATATTTGTCAACTATGATCGTTTTATTTAACAACGGTATGTTATAAGGCCCCTTTAACTGAATATACACTGCTTCGTCCACATAGGGATCGGGATAAATATCTATGTTTTTCTCTCTAAGTCTCTCTAGTAACTCATCCCTTGTTATCTTCATAGTATTTACTCTTAGATATAATCTCTTAGAGGGAAGAAGTATTTGTTTCAGTACTTCCGAGGTTAAGCTACCATATACCTTACTTAGTGAACTATATACTTTGGTGTCAATTTCCATTTTTCTCAGCCTTAATGCATACAAATCCTGCTTCCGGGACCTTTGCATGTACTGGTTGCTCTATATGTGGGGGTTTTCTAGGATCATATAGTAGTGTTGAACAATAGGATTTAATGGAAAATCCTGAGTCTATAAGCATTTGCTCTAATTCCATAAGAGTGTAGAAGCGCGCATATTTATAGAAAATGCTTTTACCCATCATGCTTTGCTCTATATAGTGTTTTCCCCACAAGCTATTCTTTGGAACAATACATGTTATCAATGAGCCGTTTTTCTTCAGAACTCTATGTGCTTCTCTAAGTACAAGTAGCGGGTTTTTAACAAAACATAGAGTAACAATGAGAAGAGCAGTATCAAAGTATTCATCGATAAGTGGTAGTTCTTCGCCATACGTATTAATTGATAGGAATCCTCTCCTAGAAGCGTGTTCAAGCATTCTAGGAGAAGGATCTATCCCAACCATTGTCTTTGAGAGATTTCTGGTTAAATATCCTGTTCCAACACCTATGTCTATTACTTTACCGTAGGGACCCATAGATCTTATACATAGTGCTTCGGAAACAGCAATATTATGATTACGAATATACCATTCATCATATTTTTTAACATGTTTATCAAATAATTCAATAACATCGTATTTATTAGACAATTATCCTCATCTCATAAACAATACTTGTAACAAATCTCCTCATGCTGTGTTAGTGAAAGATATCCTTATAAGAATTAAAATATATTTGAAAAATATAGAATAATATAGTTTAATTGATCACTGTATATATGATGTAATCTTCTAGGGTGAGAATAATGGTTTCATCTACCAGAGTATCAGATGACGAACTACAAAAAGCACTTACAGAGAAGCATGAAAAGAAGGAAGTCGACGAAAAACAGAAATGGGTTCAAAAGATGATTAGGAGCGCAAAACATCATCACAAGATTTGTCCGTACTATGATAAGAAGACAGGAATGTGCTTCTTAACACTAGGCGAGAAATGTGATAGAGACGGTAGATATGATAACTGTCCAGTATTCAGAGAATTCCTCGAAAAGAAGTATGAAGAGTATAAGTCTAAGGGATTACCTCTTCCAGTAGATTTCGCAGACATAACTATTACTCCTTTCTAGAAGTAGATAAGCAAGGCTGGTAATGCAGTATGAGTGAAGAAGTGAAACAAGAGAACAGTAGCAAAGAATACAGGATAAAGGATCTTGACAAGATATGGATAGAGTATGATAGACAGAATGATATCTTATACATTAATTTCGGTTATGATATTGAAGATGCTGATGAGGAATTCTTAAGTGGTGATGGAGACATAGTTATTAGGATCAAGGAAGGCAGAGTAGTCTCTATGATGATCATGAACTTTAGTGAGAAAGCAAACATAATTGTTTATTAGAAACCTCTGTATACATAGTGTGTCATGATTTTTTGCATTTGTGCTTCATCTACAATATTTTTAACTATTCTCAAACCTTGTTCCTTCTCTCTAGTCAGTATGTCTAGAAATACTATTTCAGAAAATAATGTTACATACACAACGAGTTTATCACTCATGAATATATGGATATTGTCTGAGACCTCTACATGTTTGCCAACATTTTCTAGGATACTGAGTAACTTACTTATTTCAATATCTTTGAGTTCAACCATAAAGTGATGGATTTCCAAATCTATCACTCATTCTCTTTGCTTATTAGCCAAAGTATTCGTTTATTACTTCTTCTAATTCTCGTTGCTTAGTAATAATTACTTTAACACCGTTTTCTTCGATCATAAATTTTGTTTCTTCATCCATTCCTCCAGAGATAAGTAGTGTTGGATCATGTTCGTCGAAGAGTTCTTCGAGGATCCAGAACCCCTTGTTATATGGGTTATTTAGTTCACCTACTATTTCATGCTTATCGCTGTCGTATACGACTATTTTTGCTGATTC